>DATCTV010000001.1 GCA_036567785.1 Desulfomonilia bacterium
TGGCGGAGGGGGAAGTTTGCATAATGACCGTTATGTAAAGGCGACCCCGGCCGGCTCCGGCCGGGCGGAGCCCGAGGACGGCGGCGGCAAGGGCAAAGTCTGATAATATCGATATTATCAGACAGCGACCATCGCAAGGGCCGTGACAACAGGATGTTGGCGCGGCCCTTGCGGAGCGGTTTGCCCGGTTTGGTTTTTTACGGAGCGCAGCGGAGTGAAAAACCAAATGACGCCGCCGCCCGCAGCTTACTGTCAATGATCGGGGTTATGGTGCCATTTCGTGATCGGCATAAAGGAGCCACAGCGTGATCGGCATAATGAGGCCACTTGGTGATCGCCATAATGGAGCCACTCGATGATCGGCATAATGGCGCCACCTTGCACTCGTGAAGAGCGAGCAGCGGCATCTGTCCTGCCGCAACTCGCGTCTTTCTTGACGCCTCCATGCCTCTGGACGGGAGCGAAGCCACCCGATACGCTCTCCAGCGTTATACAACCGCTGGAGGTTGGCATGAATCGGAGATTTGAAGTGTATCAGTATCGACAAGTTCTTTTGCACATGAGACAAGGCGAAACAGATCGAAGCATCGCCAAGGCGCGTCTTCTGGGGCGCCGAAAGGCAAGTATCGTAAGAGCTATTGCAACTCAGGAAGGTTGGTTGAACCCTGATAATCAGCTTCCCGAGGATGGTGTTCTCAAGGAAAAGCTCATGCCACCAGAACGGAGGTCTTCTACGACCTCGTCCGTCGAGCCGTTTACTGAACTGATTTCAGAGTGGGTCAAAAACGGGATTCAGGCAACGACGATCTGGGATGCGCTTCGGCGAGACAAGGGATTTACCGGACACTACTCATCGGTGCGCCGCTTTGTTCAGAAAATCAGGCCGCCGACCCATTCCCCGACCATGATTCTCGATTTCAAATCCGGTGAAGCAGCTCAGGTCGATTTCGGAAGCGGTCCCGTCGTGCTCGACGATGTAACGGGGAAGCCGGTGAAGACCTGGTTTTTTGTCATGACCCTGGCTTTCAGCCGACACCAATACGCCGAACTGGTGAAAAACCAGAAGGTATCGACGTGGCTTGAGTGCCACCGCCGGGCATTCGAATTTTTCGGCGGTGTGCCGCAGAAGGCGATTATCGACAACCTGAAATCTGCCATCACGCGGGCATGCGCGTTTGATCCTGAGGTTCAGCGCTCGTATGAGATGTTTGCCGAAGGGTATGATTTCCTGATCAGCCCCTGCCCGCCTGCTGACCCAGAGAAAAAGGGGCGAGTCGAATCCGGCGTGAAATATCTGAAGAACTCGTTCATGCCGCTGCGCACCTTCAGAAACCTCTCGGATGCGAACCGACAACTGAAAGACTGGGTCCTGACGACGGCTGGGGCGAGAATTCATGGGACGACGGGAAAGAAGCCGCTCGAACTCTTCCAGGCTTCTGAAAAGAGCTTTTTGAAGCCATTGCCCACGAATCCGCCCGAGATCGTAGAATGGGCAAAAGCCACTCTTCAGCGAAACACACACGTCTGGTTCGATTATGCCTGGTATTCAGCCCCACACGGGCTGATCGGTCAGGAACTCTGGGTCAGAGCCGGTCCGCAAATGATCCAGATTTATCACGATGACAAACTGGTCGCGGTCCATCCGCGATGCACGGATCGGGGACAGCACCAGACGGTGACAGATCATCTGTCACCTGCATGCAGAGCGTTTTCTGAGCAAACCCCATCGTGGTGTCTCGAACAGGCTACTGGCATCGGCGTATGCTGTCGGGAAATCATCGAACGGCTTCTGGAGCACCCTCGACTGGACTGCCTTCGAGCGGCGCAGCGTGTCATTCGCTTTCGTGACACATACGGCGATGATCGGATCGAACAGGCCTGTGAACAGGCTCTTGCGTGCGAAACCATCAAAACGTCGACGATCAAAGGGATTCTTCAGCATCTGATGCAGGTGGAATCGCATCTGGTGACGGAACCTCGTCTCGAGGCGGCATATCGGGGCCTCGGTCGGTTCGTTCGCCCCGAATGTATCGTCAGCAAGGGAGGTGCACAATGAATCCCATGCCTCAACTTGCACCGACCCTGCGACAACTCAGGCTCTCCGGGGTGCTGGATTCTCTCGAAACGCGCACGAAGCAGGCTGTCGCAGATCAGATTTCGCATATCGATTTTCTGGCGATGCTGCTTCAGGATGAAGTCGCCCGACGGGAGCAGAAAAAGCTTGCGACGAGGATTCGACGCGGCAATTTCCGACCGGACAAGACTCTCGAAACGTATGACTTCGCCTTCAATCCGCTGATGAATCGCGCCATGATCCAGGACTTGGCCACCTGCCGGTTCATCGAGGAGCGAGCCCCCGTCGTGATCGTCGGCCCCTGTGGGACCGGGAAAAGCCATATTGCTCAGGCCCTTGCCAATCTGGCTGCGCGAAAGGGGTGTGACGTTCTTTTCACGAATCAGACGCGTCTGTTCGGAATGCTTCAGGAAGCCAAGCTGACCAATACGTTCGATCGGAAATTGGCCATGCTGGCGAAACTGGATCTTCTGATCATCGACGATTTCGGAATCAAGCCACTGAGAAATCCGCAGGATGAAGACCTTCACGAACTGATCGCTGAGCGGTATGAACGGAAATCCACGGTCATTACCAGCAATTTGGACTTGCCGGAATGGTCACAGGCACTTCCCAACAAACTTCTCGGAGCCGCGACGATCGACCGTATCAAGCATGGCGCCTACATTCTTACGCTCGAAGGGGAAAGTTACAGAACGGCCAGACCTCAGCAGGAGCGCAAAGCATCAAAGAAAGCGGGGGTGAAAGAATCGGAGTGATGCGTAAGCGAAGGGACCATCGGCAGTTATCGGGGGAAGGCCTCGTGGGAAACCAACTCTTGGTTTCCCCGCCTTCCCCTCGACCCCATCCGAACCCCTTCCTTCTCAAAAAATCCTCTCTTCGGGCATATTTGGTCGGTAGTTCATCAAAAAGGAGGCTTTGTACACGGCATAGTATATTATCAACTACGTGGTCGCGTGTTCAACGCAGGGTAAAAACGTCGTTTTTCGCGGGGTGGTTTACCTCCCGGATTCAATGCACGAAAGTGGCTCCATTATGCCGATCATGGGTGGCTCCAATAGCCCGATCATTGACAGTTGCAGCATTTCTGCTGAAATATGGCCCCAAATTGGCCTAACAAGCGGTTCGAGCGGAAATTGACAGTCGGTCACGGGCCTTGCTTGGGCAAGTCCCGCGCCCGTCTGCCAATTCCGCTCAACCGCGGCGTTATACGCATCTATGATGATATTTCAAAGGCGTTATTCCACAATATGGTCCACAAATAGAATAATATCTCAGGTATTCCACTGAACTAGAATAACGATATTTACCATCTCAAATGTTGTATACGCTCATTGTCACACAGCAACGGTCTTTTTATGGTATCATATAAAGACTGGAGGTTTATAAAATGACCAATCCAACTGATATCAAGCCAATTTCATATCTAAAGGCTCGCGCAGCCGATCTGTTTAAGCATATAAATGAAACTCATCGTCCAGTGATCATCACTCAAAATGGCGAAGCCAGGGCGGTTTTACAAGACCCTGAATCTTATGAAGCAATGCGCAATACCATTGGGATTTTAAAATTAATCGCAATGGGTGAAGAAGATATTCGGAATGATAATTTAATCAGCAATGACGATCTTTTTGCAAACATCGAAAAGCAAATAACTTCAAATGACTAATCGTCACAAGATATTATGGTCGCGCATAGCAACAATTGATTTAGAAGAAATAATTCGCTATATTTCGATAAATAACCCCAAAACGGCAAAGCAAATACTTACAAGAATTCGCAAATCTATATCCCCGCTTCAGGATCATCCTTGTTGTGGCAGAGTCGTTCCTGAACTAGAATTTGAGGGCATTCATCTTTATCGAGAATTAATCATTAATCCATGGCGAATTATTTATCGTGTATCAAAAGATGCAACCTACATCCTTGCTGTAATAGATTCACGAAAGAACATTGAGGATATTTTATTAAACAGGCTTTTGGGAGATGGCAAAGAGAGCGTATAACTATGCGATTGAGCGGATCGCCGCTGCTGGTCACGGGTCTTGCGGAGCAAGCCCCGCGCCCAAAGCGCATCGGTTCCCTCACTCTGCCGTTGGCGTCGTTCGGCGATCCGCTCATCGCTGGCGTTAGGCATAAAAAGGAGATAGCATGCTTCCTGGCAAAACCAATATTTTGAAATGCTCAAACTGTGAATGTAACATTGAGCAACCCACTTTGCTTTCCGGAAATACTTTTGGTGCCACAATTTGGTCGGATGGCAAGCAGGATGCGCCAATGCTTCCTGAGCGCCATTGGCTTGTGAAATGCCCCGATTGCGCAAAAATGCTTTGGATTGATGAATTGGAAAAAATTGGCGAAGTAATCCCCTATAACCGGAAAGAGAATGGATTCAATTCAAAGCCATATCAAGTCCCAGAATTTCAAGAAATGATTTCTTTTCTTCGGTCGGAAAACCCTAACAAGAAAAAGGAGTCTTATCTTCGAACCAAGATCTGGTGGGCAGGCAATGACAAAAGAAGGGGTGCCGAGTTTCCCCCTGAATATGCTTCCGATGAAGTTGAAAACATGAACAAGCTACTCGAAATTATGGATGACTCCAAAACAAACGGCAGAATTATGAAAGGCGAGCTACTTCGCCAACTAGGAAAATTTGATGAATCTGAAAAGCAATTTGCTTTGGTAAATGAAAAAAACTATGAAGATGTTGTTGCATTTTTATTGAATCTTGTTAAAGCAAAAAATAGATATGTTGCTGAAATAAAAACAAAATAATGCCTAACAAGCGGTTCGAGCGGAAATTGACCGCTGGTCACGGGTCTTGCTTTCGCAAGCCCCGCGCCCATCGGCCAATTCCGCTCAACCGCGGCGTTATGCGCCTTTAAAATTGTTGGTTAGCAGCCTTTTTCGAAAAAGAAACCGTTCAATTGACGTCAAATTTCCAATCTCAAGTAAATCCGAATTATTGCCAAAAAAGGAATTTGAAACGGTTTCAATTTCTCCAGAATTGGCCAATGATTTGAAGGAATTACGAAGAATCCGATTTCCATCGAATACCGCAAAATAAAACCGATCTTTGGGGCCGTTAGGTAGTAAAAAATCAAAATACACTCGTCCCATAAATCCAGAATATTGAAGATCGGTTTCAAGTTGACTCATGAATTCATCAGGACGGCATGGCCTAATGGAAATGACAATAATTTGGTCATTCCGTCCAGGGAAAGATTCAATTTTGTAATATTTATCCAAATCGCTTAACTGCCTCAGAAATAATTTTCTCGATATGAATTAAAGAATACCTGAACAACTCATCGGCCTTTTCCTTGGTTTCAATAAGTCGCGAGGTTTCAATTGAATCATCTACATGAAAAACAGAATGCCGATTATTCTTAAAAAAGGTATATGCTTCATTGATTGCTGAAACAAGTGTAACATCAGAAAAAGCAGGCCCATACTGACCGTTTAATATGTATCGTCCACCTCTTTCATCAAAACGTCCAGATAAAGGTTCGCATCGAAATTCAGTAGCAGGATTCTGCTTTTGAAACACAATTTTCAAAGCTCCTTCAAGAGCTCTAAAACCAGGGTAAACAAAAGAAGAATAGTCATTCACACCTTTGGGAAGAGACATCCTAAGGTAAACAATTCCCGGTTTCAAAATCTCAATCAATTTGCCTTGGATATGGGAAAAAGAAATTGGCAAAAGGCTTGAAAGCTCCCTTTCAACATCTTCTTTTGTCATCTTTACGTCGTAAGCATCAGTCATCCACAGAATTAAGGCATCACTTACTTCAGGACAGATTTCAGCAATAGCGTTATTGACCTGGAATTTAAGAGAGCAAGCCGCACCCTGAACAACAAGCTTCTTAGTGGAAGAGTAATAATTTAGGGTCACCTTACCGTCCCTATCACTTGAGAGTGTATAGGAAAGATGAAGAGGGTGTGTGGACATGGCTACTGTTAACCCAAGCTCTTCTCGAAGAAACTGAATAAGGGTGGCACAATCCTCTTCCTTGAAATTTGGAAGAGAAGCAGTTTTCTTTAGAGCTTCCGCCGAACAACAAAGTGTGTCCTTTACGTGCTGAGCAACCTTCGCAGAAAATTCAGGGTTGGGGCCAACCTTGGGCTGGATGGTAACATCCCCACCCTTATTGAAATAAAAATCAACGTATGAGATATTCCCCTCAACAGGAGTAACTTCAAGGCGGTGCTGATTGCCAATTTGACGCAAATCGCTACAGGCCTTGACATCGGGCATTTCTGATACAGCCCGAACAATCTCATCCTTTTTGGGTATTATCAGTTTTTTGAATGGCACCGCAGTTTTTCTCCTCCCCTTTACAGCTAAACGTTACTAGATCATACTCCCAAATTTTTCAAAATACAAATTCGCTCTTGTAAACGCGGCGCATAACTGTGCGATTGAGCGGATCGCCGATGCTGGTCACGGGTCTTGCGAAGCAAGCCCCGCGCCCAAAGCGCATCGGTCCCCTCACTCTGCCGTTGGCGTCGTTCGGCGATCCGCTCATCGCTGGCGTTGGGCCTCTGGAGAAGACCAAAAGCGCTTCAAATTGATGTTCCATTATCGTACGTTATAATGTATCATTAATAGGACAACATACATCCCAGGAGGCATTATGAAGCGCATAAATCTCAACAAGGACGTCCGCCCACTTTCTGAATTTCGCGCTAAGGCTTCAAGCCTTGTAAAACAAGTCCATGATACCAGGCGCCCCCTTGTAATAACTCATCGAGGTCGCAGCGCAGCAGTTTTACTAGATGTTGATGAATATGAGAATCTGATCGATAGAATTGAAACTCTTCAAGAGATAAATCTCGCGGAGAAGCAAATTGCAGAAGGCAAAGGCGTTTCTCATTCTGAGGCAAAGAAAAGAATTATTGAGGCGCTGAAGAAATGAAAATAATTTGGTCTCCATTTTCAATCGAAAGACTAACTGAGATTGCTAAATATATTGAAAATGACAGTCCGAAGAATTCAATAGCCTTCATCGATAATATCTTTCATGAAATCGAGCGTATTAAATCATTTCCTGATCTTGGTAGATATGTACCTGAATTAGAGAATAGAAACATTAGAGAGATTATCTATGATTCGTTCAGAATCATATACCGAATTGACGACAATCGAATAATCATTTTAACAATCAGACACACAAAACAACATCTGTGGGAAAAAGAAGAATTATAATCGGTCCAACTGTGCGATTGAGCGGATCGCCGATGCTGGTCACGGGTCTTGCGGAGCAAGCCCCGCGCCCAAAGCGCATCGGTCCCCTCACTCTGCCGTTGGCGCCGTTCGGCGATCCGCTCATCGCTGGCG
>DATCTV010000002.1 GCA_036567785.1 Desulfomonilia bacterium
GGGCATTCCGCAAAAAGATAATCCGATGTTTTATCCCCTGGTAATTTTATCCCCAGGTAAATGAAAGGCAAACCTTATGGCTTCTGCTTGCCCCCCATTCCCAAAAACAGCCAATACCTATTTGGGCAACAGGCCGTTTAAGCTTGACATTTCCGTTGATTGGCTTTAGGATTTCAACATGGGCAGACCGCTGAGAATCGAATATCCCGGAGCACTGTATCATATCGTCAGCCGGGGCAACGAAAGGTCGGACATATTCAGGGATGACGCCGACAGGCTCATGTTTCTGGACATTCTCAAAGATTATCATGAAAGGTTCGGCATCCTGATTCATTGCTATGTGCTGATGGACAACCATTATCATCTTGTCGTTGAAACGCCTCAGGCTAATCTTTTAAAGGTAATGCACGGACTCAACAGCGGATACACGGGGTATTTCAACAGGAAATACAACCGGTCGGGACACCTCTTTCAGGGCAGGTACAAGGCTATCGTCATTGACAAGGAGAGCTATCTTATCGAATTATCCAGATATATCCACCTCAATCCTGTCAGGGCCGGGATGGTCGAACATCCAGAACAGTATGCCTGGAGCAGCTATAAGGGGTACCTGCTGAAGAGAAATTCATCGGACTGGGTGGATTATTCCTGGATTCTGGGGGCGTTAGGGAACAGTAATCAGCGCAGGCTTTACAAGGAATATGTATCCAGTGAAACACCGGAAAGCCAGATGCGTAAACTTTACGGACGTATCATACTTGGTTCCGATGAATTCATATCAAGCCTGAAAAAGGTGTTGCCTAAAGACAGCGGCGAAGGGATATTGAAGAAGAGGCTTCTAAATTCCGATTCCGACCCGCATACGATTCTTAAGATAACCGCCGAAGAGTTCGGCATGACACCTGACGAGTTGAAGACGAAAGGCGTTCACAGGGATACTGCGATATATCTTGTGAGGAGATATTCCGGGCTGGGCAACAGGGGAACCGGGGAACTGTTCGGCGGCATGCATTACACGGCGGTGAGCAGGCTGTGCACCAGTTTTTCAAAAGAACAGGAGAAGGACAGGAAGCTCAAAAGCCGGGTCGAGAATATTTTGTCAAGGTTAAAGGCCTGACACGGTCACACGGCTACCATGGCCTCTTCTATTACTTTTATCATTTCATCTGTCCTTACCTGCACGATCATATGCCCCGTATTTTTAAGAAGAGACAGCTTCGAGCCCGGGATATTCTTATGAGCATAAATCGAATGCGAAACAGGCACCAGGGTGTCATCCTCGCCATGAATCAGGAAGATTTTCTTTCTGACCGCCTGGTATTTCGATGCGATCTCACCCATGTCCTTAAGCGGCGTAATTATTTCATGAGAAAAGGATTTCAGGACCTTCACCTGACTCCACATTGAAATCTCGCTCTTTATATATTCTTCTGACAGATCCTTTTCGTTGGGATGAGCAGCATCCAGAATGCCTTTTCTTAACATGTCCGTGGCGCCGGACTTTATAAAAAGCCATATCAGCATCGTTCCTATAATCGGAGTTCTCAGCAGATAAAACAGCTTCTCCGGATTCCAGTCATGAGAATTTGTTACAGGACATGCTGCAACAATCGCCCTCACATTTGCCGGATTTTTCACGGCAAGGCCCATTGCGATGCAGCCACCGAACGATTCGCCCACTACCAGAGGATTTGAAAGGCCTAGTTCATCAATCAAAGAAATAACGAAACCGGCATTTTCATAAACGCTGTGGGTCAGGTTACGGCCGGAACTGAACCCCTGGCCGGGACGGTCAAAAAAAATGAGCCTGTATTTCAGGCTGAGCGGTTCCATGACCGGGTCCCATTCCTCAATCGAACCGGGCGAACCGTGGATGAACAGGATGTCGGGACCACTGCCTGTCTGGTAATATCGAACTCTTTGACCTGCAACCTGGATGAACTGTCCTTTGTATCCGTCCGGAACTGATGCAATTGCAGTTTTATTGATGCTTTGATTCATATCCCCTGAAGTTCTGTTGTCTTTGCCTGTCAGACCACCTCGGTCAAAGGCATCACGAATCCCCTTATTCCCGCCCGCACATGAATTTTTTTCAGTTCGCCAAGCACATTGATTATCGAGTTTGCATCCTCGTCACTGCTTGCGATAAGAAGCATATTGTTGTCTCCCGGCCATGTATGGGTGTTCAGTTTAGGCTCTGTCTCGGTACCCTCTCCGCATACCTTCTGAAGTTTCGTATATCCGCTGATACCATGTTCCTTCAGTTTGAACATGATATCATAATCGGCTGCGGCGGAATAGACGACCATGATCATTTTCATAAGGCCCCTCCCTGTTGTGTCCCGGGTTTCTTTTTCTTCTTATTCAAGAGTTTCTGTTTCCATTCATCGAAAAGGTCATAGGTTGCAGGCACAACGGCCAGTGTCAGGAAAAGCGAGGTAAGAAGCCCGCCGATAACAGCCACTCCCATGGGCGACCTTGATTCGGAACCCTCGCCCACTCCCAGTGCAACAGGAAGCATGCCGAATATCATCGCAAACGTGGTCATGAGAATAGGCCTCAGCCTCACAGGCCCTGCCGTCATTATCGCATCTCTCCTCGTCATACCGCGTTCGCGCAGCGTATTGGTATAGTCGATGAGGAGTATCGCGTTTTTCTTGACCAGTCCCATCAAGAGGATCAGTCCTATAAGGCTCATGATGCTTATGGTCTGTCTGAAAAGAAGGAGCGCCCCGAATGCGCCGATGAATGATAGCGGCAGCGACAATAACACAGTCACGGGGTGCAGGAAGCTTTCGAACTGCGCTGCTAGCACCATATAGGCTAGTATTATACCCAGCATAAGTGCGAACAACAGGAACCTGAATGACTCTCCCATAGTTTCAGCCATGCCCTTGTATTGAGCGGTCATGCCCGGCTGAAAGATTCTTGCCGAAATGGCATTCAGGTCTTTGATCGCATCCGCCAGGGGTTTGCCCTGTTCAAGATTGGCAAAAATCATCATGGAACGCTGGCGGTCAACACGCATGATGCTGCTCGGGCCGCCTGCCTGGGAAATAGACGCAATACTGGAGAGTTCAACGAGTTTGCCGTCTTTAGCCCTGATATAGATATTATTGAGGTCCTGCGGGTCATTCCTATCGCCGGGATAAAGGCGCATCCTCACGTCATAACGCCTACCTCTCTCATCGTCCTTGTATTTCGTGACGTCGACATCACCGCTTATAAGAAGATTCACTACTTCGGCAATCGAGGAAACGCTCACACCCAGGTCCGCCGCCCTGTCCCGGTCGATATACACGCTGAGCTCGGGTTTTCCTGCCTCGACAGAAGAATCGACGTCAACCACACCGGGCACTTTGGAAAGTTCAGCGACAACCTGTTTGGTAGTCGTCTTGAGCGTCGCCAGGTCGCCTCCGCTTATTACATACTGGATGGGAACATTCCTTATGCCGCCCCCAAGGAATGAGACGTCCTCGGCCGTTCCCTTGAGGCCCGCAAACCCCTTCATCTGCTGCCTCAGGTCTTTCATAATCTCCATCTGGCTTCTTTTTCGTTCCACCTTCGGTATGAGCCTTACAAAGATAACGGCCTTGTTTATCTGTCCTGCACCGCCCTGTCCCATGCCCTGGACAAAGAATGTCGTCTTTACCTCACGCTCCTTTCTGACCAGGTTGTCAATGCGGGTAAAAAGTTCGTTGGCCTTTGCCAGGGAATAATCGACAGGGGCCTCCAACCTTATGACAAACTGGGATTGGTCCTCCTGCGGCACGAATTCCTTTCCTATAAATCTGGTGATGAACATGCTCAAGGCAAAAAGTATTATTGCGGATACTATTGCAGCGCCCCTGTGGTCTATCGAAAACTTCAATACGGGTTTGTAGGCTTCTTCAACCTTCTTATAGCCCCTTTCAAAAATATCACCGGCAGCCCTCAGGAATGCAGGACCGCCCTTTTCGGTTTTCGGTTTTAAGAATATGGATGAAAGCATCGGAGTCAGAGTAAGAGATACGAACAGTGAGACTGCAACCGAAAAGACCACGACCAGGGCGAACTGCATGAAAAACCTGCCGATTATCCCTTTCATGAAAGCAACGGGAAGGAATATCACGATGATCGCAAGTGTTGTCGCCATGACGGCAAGTCCTATTTCCGAGGTCGCGAAAGAGGCGGCCTCTTTCGGGGCCATGCCTTCCTCGATATGGCGGTAAATGTTCTCGATGACGATGATGGCATCATCTATGAGAATTCCAACCGAAAGCGTCAGCCCCAGCATGGTCATGTTGTTGAACGTAAACCCGAACGCCCTGATAAGCGCGAACGTCGAGATTAGCGAGACAGGGAGCGCCAGGGCGCTGATAAGCGTGGTGCGGATATTTCTCAGGAATACAAATACCGCAATGACCGCAAGTATGCTGCCAAGGATCAGGTGCTTCTGCACCTCGTTTATCGACTGTTTTATGTAGGTGGACTGGTCGAATGCTATGTTGAGCGCAAGCCCGGGCGGCAGTTCCCTGTTGATAGCTTCGATATTCTTTTTTACCCTGTCGATCACCTCAACGGTATTGGTGCCGGACTGTTTCTGGATTCCTATGCCGACTGAAGGAACGCCGTTGAATCGTGCAATGGTCCTTCTGTCTTCCGCCCCGTCTTCAGCCCTTCCAATATCCCTTATCCTGACAGGCGCATTCTTATAATATGCGATAATGAGATCATTGAAGTCGCTCACATGCCTGAGCGTGCCTTTTACCTTTACGGAATATTCCTTTGTATCTCCTTCGATCCTTCCACCGGGCAGCTCCATATTTTCCCTGCCCAGCACCGCTGCAACATCGGAAGCGGATACCTGATACGCCCTCATCTTGCTTGAGTCGAGCCATATCCTGACCTGCCGTTTCTGAAGACCTCCCAGGCTCAATGCACCGACGCCCTCTATCCTCTGAAGCTTGTCTTTCAGGATTTCATCCACATATGTGGAAAGTTCACGTATCGAACGGTTGCCTGTAACGTTAATCCACAGGACCGGATTGGCATCGGGGTCGACTTTTCTTATTACAGGGTCGGTCACGTCAGTGGGCAGCTTGTATTTAACGGCAGAGACCTGCTCCCTGATATCCTGAACGGCAAGATCGATATCCTTCTCAAGCACGAACTCGACGATTATGTTCGACACGCCTTCATAGCTGGTCGAAGTGATGGTTTTGACACCGTTGATCGTATTTATGGCCTCTTCGATCTTGTCGGTCACGTCCATGTCCATAATTTCAGGACTTGCACCGGTGAGCCTCGTGGTTATGCTTACTATCGGAAAATCTATTTTCGGGAAGAGATCGACGCCGATTCTCGGATAACTTACGAGCCCGAGTACAACCAGGGCAAGGATAACCATGGTTGCAAAAACAGGCTTCTTAATAGATGTATCAGAAATCCACATGATTCAGCCTTTCATTGTTGATGATGCTACTTGAGAACATTTATTTTAATCCCGTCAGCTAGGTTGTTCTGTCCGACAACGATAAGCTTTTCCCCGCCTGAAAGACCTTCGGTCACCTCGATGAGATCGCCATATGTGTCGCCTGTCTTGACAAGTTTTTCCCTGGCTGCAGTCCCTTCCTGGATGAATACCTTCGACTTGCTTTCGTCATAAACAATCGCAGTTGTAGGCACAAGCAAGGCTTCCTTCTCACTTTCGGTATATATTTTCACTTTTGTAAAATAACCGGATTTCAAAGCCGAGTCGCCGTTCGGAACCAGTGCCTCGACAGTAAGCATCCTCGACCTGTCATCGAGCGCCGGATATATCGTATTAACCTTCCCTGCAAATTCCCGGTTTTTATAGGCATCTATCGAGAATGAGACCTCCTGTCCTTTTCTGATTCTTGAAACATCTTTTTCAGTTATCGAGAATTCCAGTTTCAACGGATCAATTATTATCAAAGTCCCTATCGGCACAGAGGCCCTTGCAAAATCACCGGGTGCCACTTTCTTTTCTTTTACCGCAGCGTTTATCGGTGACTTTATACGGGTTTTTCTCAACCTCTCTCTTGCAAGATCAAGAGTGGCCCTTGCCTTGTCAAGATCATTTTCTGCAATAACAAGCCTCGTTGAGACATCGTCGAACTGCTGTCTTGTAACCAGTTCCTCCTTGAAAAGTGCAACCTTTCTGTCATATTCCATCTTCGTGTTTGCAAGCGAGGCCTGGGCCTGTTTGAGGGCTGCTTCTGCACGCTGAAGGTCCAGCTTGAAATCGGTATCAGCTATCTCGGCCAGCAGATCTCCTTTTTTGACATAGTCCCCTTCATAAAAGTATACGTTCCTTATTATTCCGTCCACCTCGGGACTGATAAGCGTCGAATCGAAGGGTTTCAGTGTGCCTACGGCCTCGATATAAGGTTTAACTTTCTTTTTGATAACCTCGCCAATTCTTACATTTATAACCTTTTCGGCCTGGGGCTTTTCCTTCTTCGCGCAAGCCGGAAAAATTATGATTGCCGCAATTACAATTATTGCCGCGGGCATAAACCGGTTTTTTGTTGTTTGCATCAAATGTATCCCCTTTCAATTAACTGATAAGATATCTTCATGTTTACTCGGTCATCATAAAAAGCAGATCAGTTTGAGTCCCTCAGAAGCGTCCCTGTTGACCTCTTAAGCCTGAGCTGGGCTATCTGAAGCGCATACAGTTCATTTGCAAGTTTTCTTTCCGAGGTCAGCAGAAGTGTGTTTGCGTCGAGCACGTCGATACTGCTTGCGAGTCCCATTTCAAATTGCCTGGTTATGGAAAAGAAATTGTTCCTTGCAAAAGAGACCTGGTCTGTCAGGAATACTATCACCTGCTTCTGAGTGTTTACTTCAAGCCATGCGGTTTCCACTTCTACTGATACATTTTTTTTAAGGTCCTCGTAAAGCAGCTCCGCCTGACGGTATTTGGCTTTGGCTTCATCGACATCCGCTTTCCTGTATCCGCCAACGAAAAGGGGGAAATTGAAACCAGCGGCAACTGACGCGGTTTCCGGCACCTTGTTTATGTCGCCCGGGCTCTGATCCGTCCTCTGGTAGAGAGCAGACAAAGTAATGTTAGGGAAATATGAGCCTATTGCATATGATTTCTGCTGCAAGGCCAGTTTTTTCATATATTCGAGGCTCTTCAAATCAGAACGGTTCTCATACGCAGAATCTTTCAAGACCTGAAGCCCTTCAAGCTCCTTATCCTGCACCGGCTGGTCTTTGATTTTGAAATCTGTCTCAATTCCCGTAAGCCTCACAAGGACCGCCCTTATAAGGTTTACAGCGTTTTCGGCATTGACCATATCGGATTGAGCCCCGGAAAGCTCTCCCTGTGCCCTTAAAAGGACAGTCTTTGTAATCTCGCCTACCTTCAGGCGCTTTTCAGCCATGTCTTTATATTTGTTTAGCCTTTCAAGATTCGCCCTCGCGATTTCCACCTGTTTTTCCGCCTTCAGCGTATCGAAATAAGCCCTGGCCACCTGTAGGAGAAATTCCTCCTTGGTGTTGTCAAGGTCCAAAGAACTTTTCTTTATCCCGGTGTCGGCCATAGAAAGCGCTGTAAACTCACGCAGACCTAGCGAAAGGGTCTCGTCCGCCCTGATACCCCACTGGCCCGCCGAATCCGGCTGGGTAAGGTAGCCGTAATCGTCATACTGCCTTTTGCTGTACTCGACATATGTGCCGTAGCCGACAATTCTCGGCATCAGGACGGAGAGGGACTTTGATTTTCCGATCCTTGCGATATTGAGATTTTCCATGGAATATTGAATCTTTTCGGAATTCTGAAGCGCGGCATTGAAAACATCCTGCAAGGAGTATTCCGCAGAAAACAGGCTGATGGGTATAATACAGACGACTATTGATATTAAAGCTGTTTTCATTTTCATATTTGTTTGCCTCGGTTTTACATTTTAATATTATTTCAGCCCCGGATTTTCACGTAATCCAACAGCACATAAATTTTATTGTCAACAAATGATTTATAAAATTAATTTAATAATACTGAAAAGAATAATTAGTATCTTAAACCCGTTACCAGATGTATATATAAAAACATAAGGCAGAGCGCCATTAAATATTTAGATATTAAGACTAATAACGTCTATGCCGAAAAGATAGGTTAGGGAGGACCTGATATGGATAAGAAAGGATTCACACTGATGGAACTCATGGTAACCGTGGCAATTATTGGAATACTTGCAGCGATCGCCATCCCTTCATACACATCGTATATGCAGAGGGGAAGAATGGCAGCAGCATATTCGGATATTCAGATTATCTCCCTGCTGGAGGAAAAGGCCTATGCTCAAAATGGACAGTACACAACCTACGCAGGTCTTGTAAACACCTTCGGGCTGAAGGTAGCCGATGTTCAGAAATATTATAACCTTGACATCAATCTTTTCACAAATACTTCAACAAATGACAGGTTTGTCATATATGCGGAACCCAAAAACAATTATATAAAGAGAAGACCCTGCATGAGGTCCGACGGTCTTCAGGGATATTCCACAGTTACTGAAGCTTCATGGGGTGATTGTGCCACAGCCGAAGAGTGGACCGGCAGGTAAAGGGTAAAACATCTTTCTCTCTACAATCCTTCTTGAAATTCCTGCCTAATCTGGTTTTCTGACATTACACACACTTCGGCCAAAGCCAGATGTCTTGTCTCTCAACTTTCTCACCGCACCTGAATTACCGTTTTTTTGAAAACGAGATCCCTCCTATAAAGCGTTAGGAATGGGTGTAATGACAAAAACCTATATCGGGCAGGAGTATTAATAGTTTAAATGATGACAGGGAAGGTTGTTTTTTTAAAGTCTTTACCAATCATGTTTATGCAGATATCTGCATTTGATCAGCCAGGAACATAAAAGGCCTTCTCAATCTTATTATATTAATCAGAACATATTGAGAAGGCCTTATTATTTTTAATGATACATCCAGAAGGTTTTAGTGCCCCTGGTCCATTTCTTAATATCGTTCAGTCTCACCCTGATAATACCTTTTGAAGTTGCGACAAGCAGAATCGGCCCCTCTTTTGTGGCAATCAACGTTGGCTGTGATGACATTCCGACACCTGTTGCAACGACGCGGTCCTTTTTAATAAAGGGGTTTTCCGCCGTACCGTATCTGTTGGCTATATGCAGTACCTGTGTATCATAACTGTAGACAGGGTTGCCGTTTCTGTAGTCCACCGCATAAACAAGGGTTTTTCCCAGTTCACTCGGCTTGCATTTGTCCTGTGTGCACCACGGGTCGTCACAATGACCGTTGCAGCTGAACGTACAAGGTTTGTCATATATATTCTTTGGAGGGATATAGGTGGTGAAGTACATGATCCCGTCAAAAACAATGGGCTGGGATATCGCCTTTTCGCCGTATTCAATGACGCCGTCACCATTCCAGTCCATTAATTCTATGAACCAGTTCAGGCTTGAAGTATAAGCAAACGTAAAGTACGTTGCTGCACTTGAATAACCATTAGTGACACGGGTGAAATTCTTGTCATAGCGGGGATAGGTTGCAGCATTTGAGCAGTCGTTATAATCGTAGTATAAATATCTCATCCCGAAAATCCTGTCGTAAGTCTGTGTGCCGCTTACCGCCTCTGCAGCCTTGGGATGCTCCCTGTCGCCGGTACCCATAAAGATATAATCGATCGGTGCATATTTGGTTACATTCGAACCGGTGGCAGTACATGTATATGAACCGGAATTGCTCACCAATACGGCATCCGGGGCGCTGAAAAATTTCAATATCATTCCTTTGCCGTAGCCTGATGTGTTTCTGCCGTAAAAAATCCATCTCTTCTGCCAGTCATTGTTCCCGGAATCATCAGAAATGACCTTGGTAGACGTGTCATATGTCCATTTCCAGAAGTTATAAATGTTCCCGTACGTGTCACCTGCATAGATGGTATCAACATTGCCGTCCCCTGTCCTGTCGAAAGCGATTAAATCGACAATCGAGCCCGTAATCGGGAAAGAGGCATCATTGATGATTGACATGACGACAGAGCCGTCGATCGCGCTAATGGCATAAATACCTCTTCCTTTTGTTACTGTTTTTGTGGCGCTGTTCGGCTGGCTGGGGTCGTTCGCATCTTCGGCCATGGAATCATAGCCACCTCCAACAAGGAGTACTGGTTTCGATACACCATTGCTCCATATTTTGCAGTATATCGGTTCGGTCCATGACTGACCGATATCGCTGTTATAGCTGGCATTTGAAGGGAACATCCACATATATTTTGGATTTGAATAACTGCAATCACCGCTGCCATTATAAGTTCCGTCAGCATTAACATTTCCTATCTTAAGCGTAACATAATTGGCGCCTCCCCTCCTGAATCCGAAGGTAAGAAATCTCTCGGTCCCGACATCATAAATCTTTGGGCTGCCGTCAACAAAATACAGCGGGTATTTGTCATCCCTTATCTCTCTAAGTTTAGACAGATATTCACCGGGGATGAACGAATATAACTCTGAAATAGTATTCGTCGAATCATTATCGTAAAAACAATGCAACTGCCCGGAGTTGTCTCCGACAAATATGACATAGTTGCCATTGACTTCCATTATAGCAGGCTTTGAGTGAATGATGTCGCCCAGGAAAGATGTACGTGTAGTATCCTTGACTCCGCCTATCGTATTTCCTGTAACGAATGAAAGTAATGAATATCTTTCAGCGTCTGTCGAAACGCCGAGCATGTCATTGGTTACGGAAGAATCTGTAATATTTATCAGACTTTGACCACTAGTGTAATTTAACAAGGTCTTGACAACCCTCTGACTGTTCGTTGCCTGAGTGTTTACAAATTCGCCCGCTCCCCCTCTTTCTATATCGTTTCCATCCGCCGAAGATGACCAGTATGATCTGGCGCTGTCCTTTATCATGTTTGAATATACATTTCCCTGTGCATCGGAGCATGACACATCGGATGATGAATAACTGCATACATCCTCCCCAGTCAGCGGGTTTCTATAACAGCATGTAGCATAAATCGGATTAACGGCAGTGCTGCCTGCCTGAAGTAAATTGCCTACGGTATCCAGTTTATATTTTTTAAGGTTGCCAATCCAGGGTACACCGGATGCGGTCTTGAACTGGCCGAGATAGATGTTGTCGCCAGCATATATACCGTTTAATTTGCTGACCGGCACGACAGGCGACACATATTCGGCGCTGTTTTTCATGATTGTTGATAATATTTCAGTCAGGGCGGCGTCAAAATCAACTGAGTTGGTTATCGAATAATAATCGCCTGTGCCGCCGTTTCTTGCTATCTTTGACATGAGCGTTTTTCCAGCCGAATTGGCATCGGAAAAACCCATTACATACGTTATGACGTTCTGTTTAGGATAATCCGGACTGTTGAAGTATGTCGTTTTGTCGCCTCTCGAGCATGCGACTCCACCATCCGCTTCAGTGCCCCTTATGTCATTGTTATAGAGAAAAGCAGCGACATCTCCTGCATCCCCCATAACTCCACCTGTTTTTATAGGCAGGCACTGCTGCGCGCCACTGGTCCAGACATCCATGAACCCCACATGGCCGTCAGGCCGCCACTGGTTGCCGGTAAAAAGATTGTAGCTGGCTATATCCTGCACATAATCGCACGCGGAATTGGTGCATGTCCAGTCATTCCCGTTCCATGCCTTATATGCCTTGAATACGCCGTTATCGGTTATCTGGAACGGGTTGCCGGCTGTTATCAGGATAATATAATTTTTCTGGCATCTCCAGTTGATGGGAGATTTATATTTTCTGTTCGTCATATCTGAAAATATCTGACCCAGATAATTGTTTACAGCAGTAGTACCTGCAGCCTCAACATATGAAGGAGTAGTATATACCCTGTTTATATATCCGCTTATATTCTGCCTGTGCGACCATGAATACTGCCCGGCAAAATAAAGTCCTGCCTCGGCAAGCGCTTCAGCCATGGGGATACCCTTTGATATGCTTGTTTCCAGTCTGAAATTTGTATCTTCACTGAGTACGCGCTGAAGATCATCATAGGCGGAAGGGTCTTTACAGTTAGGCTGATTTGTATAGGTCATTCCAACCCAGGCTTCAATTCTTGCGCCCAGATAATTCCTTTCACACTGCTGTCCTCCAACAACCACACCGTTTTGCGCCTTATAACAGGATGTATCCGTTACGTAATTACAGGTAAACCAGCTGCATGTCTGATGAAAGCGGACCGTTGAAAATTGCATCAATCCAACTCTCAACCTCTGATTGCTTGCAACAGTAGGATTTGTAACTGTTTTATCGATGCCGATGTCGTTTACTATCTGAGAAATCCTGTTCTTAGCATAGTCCAGTCTTGTTATGCAATTCTTGCCTGCATTCGGATTGCAGGCTTTGAAATTGAGATATCTGCCTGTGGCCACCATGCGATAGCCGCACATGCACTGCCAGTAATCACATTCAAGCCTGCAATGCGTTATCAAATGTGTGCCAAGGCATATTGTATGTTCTCCATATATGCTGGTGACATTATCATCCCAGGGGTTATAGTAACCGATTGTTGTCAGCGCTTGGACGACTTGAGGCCCGCAACTGCTTTGAAGATTGCTCAGACTGTTTGTTAAAAGCTGCCATTTGCTGGACAGCGTAGGCCTGTAATAAACATAATCATTAACATAATCGCATGTATTGTTGCATGAAGCAGTGGAACAATAATCCCCGGTTGGACTGTATGTGCCGACATCGCATACATACTTGCCCATATCAGCGGAATTATCCAGGATGATAAGAACGTTAGGGGCCATGGCCGTATTGTTTACGAACATGCCCGTATCACCCAAGGGATCCATTGCATAGAATTTTGATGGCAGAGCCAAAGCCCCAATCATCAAGGTTATTATTATCAATCGTTTTTTAAGCATCATCTTATCCCCCTGTTACCTTATCGACCTTTCTAATCTGCTTTTGGAAGTACGAACTGTACTCCAACTTCTATTTCTCTAAAGCTTTTTTTGTCAGACAGTTTTGCATTAAAAACCAAATTATCCATGCCTACGTCGTTACCAGGCGAAAATTTAGCCTGAGTTGCCAAGTTATTGCTTTCTCTCTTTACAACTTCCAGTTTCACATTATCCCTGATATGGCCTCTGTTCGGAATCTGATAATCGGGCAGCATACTGCTGTCTACCGTTTTAAACTCATCCTTAACATACTTCGTCGTGGAAGAATTTATTATACTGTCAGGGTCTTCAAGAAACCATGTAGCCACTGAATCCAAGGCATAGAAAGAATTGGTATAGTCCTTTTCATTAAACATGACCCTTAAACCTATTGTCGATGTCCTGGCAACATATATCCCGGCAGATATCATCAGGACAAGGATAATAAGAATGACCATCAGAACGACAGAACCTCTGTTGTCGTTTATCATCCCGAATTCCTCCCCTTGATGAAGGTTGTAGCATAGTACCGTGTAGTGCCTTTGTCATCCCACCATATCTTGACCTCTACTCTCTTTGAATCGGAACCAGATATAGGATAAACAGTCCATGACCTGTAAAAAAATACGTTTGAACCTGAGGCAACTCCTACATCAGCCGGATGCACACGTTCTCCGAAAATATCATCATTATATTCACCTGTATCTGGCTTATATAGCGGGGCCATTTTCAGATTTTCAACAGTGCTTTTTCCCCAGGATATTGCGTTAAGCAGGTCTTCGGCATGATCATTACCCTGCACTGTAATCTTCAAAAGCTTCATACCTCCCAGCATTGCTACAGAAAAAATAAGCAGCACCACAAGGATTTCTATTACAGTAAAACCTCTCATAAACATTGAGTTCTTGTTTTTCATTTACGGTTCCTCAATAATATCCATCTTTCAATGGATAATGTTCTGGGTTTCCCTGTATCAGGATCATTTCTCGAGGTTTCTACATCTATGTTAAGTACTACCAGGTCCACTCTGCTCGCTATTGTGGAACTTGCTAATGTATATTGACTTGTACGTGAAGAATATGAGGTCGGATTATTGTTGACAGTCCCTTCAGTGAAATAAGTGGTATCTGCAAGCTTCTGATTCATTTTGCATTCGTAGAGAGCGCCGTTGCAGCCATAATCCGGAGGGAGAACATTTGGGCAGTAAGTCGCGTGATACGGTTCATAATAGGTTACATAAAATCTTTTAACATTATCCAGAATGGAATAAGCAGCTCTCGGAAGCTGTTGAGGGTTGGAGGTATAATCGTAATTCAATCTTTGTATGCATTTCTTTGACCTGTTCCAGCGGTAGAGGACTCTTTCATCAGTTCCGGAATACACCCCGTTCTTATCCAGATCCGCCTGAACCCAGATTGAACTTTCTCCTGAATATGTATTTAATATTGCTGAGGTAGAAAAAATGCTGGGTGCCGCAGTAGACGGATTGCAGGCGGCATTCATGATATCTTTTTCCATCATATCGGCTGCTGCATTGAGGTCAGCCTCCAGCTTGCTCACCTCATGCTGAAAGGCGCCGTTGCTGTTTACGCCGCCATAATAGACGAAAACGACAGATGTTACGATCAGACCAAGCGCCATGGCAACCATCATTTCGATCATCGTGAGACCCTTGATGTCGTGACAGCATCTTTTACATGTTAAAATCATTTTATCTTCCTTATTTATTCTAAAACCTTTTGTTGTCAGCTTATCGTGACACTGCCTCCAAACGTGAAAGTAAAGGTTTTTTTATAGCCGGATTTGCTTTGTAATATCAGCGTCTGAGTTTCATCGCCCGGCAGGAACGACCCCCTTGACGTGTACTGCCATGTGGTCAAGCCTGTATAGGCTGGATAATCAGGCATATACAGCCTCATTGTGCTTGGCACTGTTTTTGTCGCCAGAAAGGTAGTCGTACTAGAATTGTATTCCGAATAGGTACCAAGTCTAACTGTATAGTTACTTTTTCCGTAGCTGTAACTGATTCCGTCGCTGTTAAAAACAATGCCTACACATACGTCATGATTATTCTTGATGGCCTCGGAGCGGGCGAGCTGGAATACGGAATAGATTTTTCTCGCCTCTGCATTGAGCTTGGCCCTTGCCATCCACTCGCTCATGCCCGGTGCCGCCATGGCAGCGCCTATGGCTACTATTGCGAGCACTATGATAAGCTCGATTAAAGTTACACCTTTAATATCGGCAAATATTCTTTTCATCCTTATCCTTATATCGGCACATTATACTATTAAATTAACTAAGATTTTTCATTATATTGTTAAATAATTAATAATGACTAATTCTGATTTGTCCAGAGGATTTTTAATGCAGGCACAAAGCTTACAAAATAACTTGAATTTCAGATGTTTATAATTATTAATCCAAGGCACAAAGGCAAACCAGTTAAACTATCAGGTTCAAAAATTTATGCCTTTGCGCCCTGGTCCGGTTCTGAGCTTTGTGTCTGTCCTTACAGCGAATATACCTTTTCGCCTGACAGCACGTTAAAGCCTGCGCCGGTAAGTATTTCAATGGCACGGTCGGTATTGTCGAACCTGAATATGATGACAGCGTTCTTCCCGCTGCTCTGGATGAATGCATACATATATTCCACGTTGATGCTTTCCTTTGACAGGGCTTCCAGGATGCCGTTGAGACCTCCCGGTGTATCCGGGACTTCGAGGGCCACGACCGTTGTCCGGCCTACACTTAGACCTGCGGCCTTAAGCTTTTCCTTCGCTTTTTCGACATCATTCACTATAAGCCTCAATATCCCGAAATCGGTCGTATCGGCGAGCGAAAGCGCTCTTATATTGATATTATTATCTTTTAATATTCTGGTCACCTCGGAAAGACCGCCCGGTTTGTTTTCAAGAAATATCGATATCTGTTCAACTTTCATTTTTTTCTCCTTTTTTCATTATATATTACGTTTGTCGGTAACCCTTTGGGCCTTGCCTTCAAACCTCTGAAGTGTCTTCGGCTCGACAAGCTTTATCTTTGCAGTTACGCCGAGCAGGTCTTTAATATCCTTTCCAAGCCGCTTCTGAAGACCTTGCATAACCTTTATCTCATCGGAGACAATCTTCTCGCTTACTTCCACCTGAACCTCGAGCGTGTCAAGCGAGCCTTCCCTGTCTACTATGAGCTGATAATGAGGCTCGAGCCCTTCTATATCGAGCAGCACGCTTTCTATCTGTGAAGGATAAACGTTCACGCCCCTTATTATGAGCATATCGTCGCTGCGGCCCGTGACCCTTTCCATCCTTACGAATGTCCTGCCGCATTTGCATATTTCAGGATAAAGCACGGATATATCCTTGGTGCGGTACCTGATGAGCGGGAACGCCTCTT
Source organism: Desulfomonilia bacterium (assembly GCA_036567785.1). NCBI lineage: Bacteria > Pseudomonadati > Thermodesulfobacteriota > Desulfomonilia > Desulfomonilia bacterium. The sequence continues at coordinate 16,323 of DATCTV010000002.1, forward strand.
TTGTAATCGTCGTGAATACAAGCTCGCCTTTTTCACCGTACGGGAGCTGTTCGCCGGTTTCCGGATTGATGACCTCTACAATGAAATTGTCTTCGAATATGTGCATGCCATTTTTAGCTTCCAGACATTCCATGGAAACGCCCGGGCCTATGATCTCGGAAAGGCCGTAAATATTGAGCGCCTCGATCCCGAGCTTGGTTTCGATTTCCTGCCTCATCCTTTCGCTCCAGGGCTCTGCGCCCAGGATTCCTGTCTTCAACTTCAGAGACTTCATATCGATTCCCATTTCCTCTCCGGCTTCTGCCAGGAACAATGCATACGAAGGCGTACAGCAGATGGCTGTGGGCTCGAAGTCCTGAAGGATCATTATCTGTTTTTTGGTGTTTCCGCCGGACATGGGAATAACGCTTGCACCGAGTCTTTCAGCCCCGTAATGTGCGCCAAGACCACCGGTGAACAGCCCGTAGCCGTAGGCGTTGTGTATGATGTCGTGGTTGGTGAGACCGGCTGCGGCAAAGCATCTGGCCATAAGTTCCGCCCACATGTCGATATCGCGCTTAGTGTATCCGACGACTGTGGGTTTGCCTGTCGTGCCGGATGAGGCGTGTATTCTGACCACATTGCTCATAGGTACGGTAAAGAGGCCGAACGGATAGTTGTCGCGCAAATCTTTCTTTATCGTAAAAGGAAGCCTTTTGAGGTCATCGAGGCTCTTGATCTGTTCCGGCCTGACCTTCAGGTCGTCGAACGCCTTCCTGTAAAAGGGCACGGTATGATAGACCCTGTCCGCAACCTGGCGCAGCCTTTTTACCTGCAGCGCCTCCAGCGCCTCTCTCGGCAGTGTTTCAAACTCGTAATTGAAAATCATCATATCCTCCTAAAGCTTTTCATTATATTTCTTTAAAAACATATTCGCCCGTTAAAGTGACCTTCCCTTCATGAAACCGTCAATATTAATCTTTCTTATCTTTTCGGCCACCATGTCGTTTAATGTATCGATCCAGACATTTTCAGGAACATCCAGATACCTTGATAGCACGCCCATGAGTACTATGTTCACACCCCTGGGATTGCCTATTTCCCTTGCTGCAGCGCTTCCTTCTACAACAGCTACATTTTTTGTTATTTCCTTTATAAGGGGCAGAACATCAGGATATGCGTCTTTTCCCGCTGTTACCGAAGGCGGAGAGAGCCTGAACTTATTTATGATAACCTTTGAATCCCTGTTGAGATATGGCAGATAACGGGCCGATTCGAGCTCTTCGAATGAGATCAGTATATCGCATTCACCGTAAGGAACGATGGGCGAAAAAACCTTTTTCGAGAACCTGACATGCGACATTACGCTCCCGCCCCTCTGGGCCATGCCGTGTATCTCGGATTTTTTCACATCCATGCCTGCCCTCATCATGACTTCAGATAGTATATCAGATGCAAGGATTATCCCCTGCCCGCCGACTCCTGTCATAAGAACATTCATCGGGCACCTCCTATCGCACCTGCAGCGCAGACATCAGCGCATATCCCGCAGCCTACACACAGGGAATTTATTTTTACAGAATCTTCCTTAGCCTCGATTGCCGGACACCCGAGCGAGATGCACACCTTGCAGTTCGTGCATTTCTCAGCATCCACAGAAAGGGCTTTTCCCGGAACCGCCTTTGATTTCAGAAGCACGCAGGGCGCCTTCGATATGATCACGGACGGCCCGTCATAGTCGAGTGCCTCTTTGACCTTTTTGCGGGCGTTCTTAATGTCATATGGATTTATTGTCTCGACCCATTTTATTCCCAGGGCCTTTACGACCTGTTCAAGATTCACATCGATGGTTTTTTCCATGCCGAGCGTCATACCCGTTCCAGGATGATTCTGCGCACCGGTCATTGCCGTAGTGCTGTTGTCAAGAATGACGATAAGGGCAGTACCGTTGTTGTAGGCAAGGTTGAGCAGCCCTGTAAGGCCTGAATGATAAAAAGTGGAATCCCCGATCACGGCGGTTATTTTTTCATTCTTAGCCCCGAACACCTTTGACATGCCGTGCGCATGGCTTATTCCCGCACCCATGCACTGGCATGTATCAATTGCATCGAGCGGCGGAAGGAAGCCCAGGGTATAGCAGCCGATATCGCCCGCAATGAACGCCTTGTTGCGTCTTATCGCCCACAGCATGCCGCGGTGAGGACACCCCGGACACATGCTTGGCGGTCTTCCGGGAAGGCTTGCAGGAGCGGGGCACTTTTTCTTTTTTCCTGTTATTGCCTGTCTTATGATGTCAGGGCTCAGTTCGCCGCACATGGGGATTTTATCTTTTCCCCTGCAGGTTATGCCCATGGCCTTTATCTGCTCTTCAAAGAACGGGTCAAGCTCTTCGATAACCCACAACTCGTCCACTTTAGCGGCGAATTTCTTTATCTTCTTATCCGGCAGAGGGTAAGACATACCGAGTTTCAGGAAGGACGCCTCCGGCATGGCCTCTTTCGCATACTGGTACGCAATGCCTGAAGCTATTATCCCTATCGACCTGTCGCCCTTTTCTTCGAAATTAAGGGGGGATTTATTTGAGAATTCTCTCAATCTGATGATTCTCTCTTCAATGACTGGGTGGCGAACCCTTGCGTTGGCAGGAAGCATGACCCATTCCCTGGGATGTCTTTCAAGCGTCGGGGCTTTTACTTTAACCGGGTCTCCGGTTTCAACAACACCCATCGAATGGGAAATGCGCGTTGTAGTGCGAAGCATTACAGGAGTTTCGAACTCTTCGCTTATTCTCATGGCTTCAATCATAAAGTCTTTGGCTTCCTGAGATGATGACGGTTCAAGCATAGGGATTTTGGCGAATCTGGCGTACTGGCGGTTATCCTGCTCGTTCTGCGAAGAAAACAGCTCCGGGTCGTCCGCGCTTACGAGCACCAGCCCGCCTCTTACAAGCGTATATGGAAGCGTCATAAGGGGATCGGCCGCAACATTCACCCCTACATGTTTCATGACAGCCATGGTTCTGGCCCCGGCATATGATGCACCTGTGGCGGCTTCAAGGGCGACCTTCTCGTTCGGGGCCCATTCGGACAGAATGCTTTTGTATTCCTTTGCCAGTGTCTCAAGGATTTCCGTGCTGGGTGTGCCGGGATATGCGGAAGCGAATTTGACACCTGCCTCGTATGCCCCTCTTGCGATTGCCTCGTTACCGGATAAGACCTTTTTCATGTTCACCTCTGATTTGTTTCCCTAATGATTTCAAGCACCGGGAAATATCATTTATAATATGTCCCGAAAGAGTCAAGCGCTTTATGCAATGTTGACAAAATCTCTTTTCAACCGTAACTACCTGTTAATCCATACAGTAAGGAGGAATAAAATGGGTCTTATATACGAAAAAGCCGGACATATAGCCAAACTTGGACTTAACAGGCCGGAACAGAAAAATGCACTCGATCCGGGAATACTGCTCGAACTCCATAATGCTTATAAGGATATAAATGCAGATGCGAACATAAGGGTTGCCGTAATATATTCCGCTCTGCCTGACATATTCTGTTCCGGCATGGACCTGAAGACCGCCATCCCCGTACTCACGCGCATGCGGGAGCCTGAAAACGATGCCGAAAAATGGCTTTATGAAGGGTTCGGCGGCGGAGCAGGCGAGGCAATGCTCAAGTTCAGCTTCATCATGAAGCCGGTAATCATTGCAGTAAACGGCTACTGCCTTACCGGCGGATTTGAAATGGCAATGGGCGCTGATATACGCATCGCATCGTATGACGCGATCTTTCAGATGCGCGAATCCAGCCTCGGCATTATGCCCATAGGCGGCGGAAACGTATTCCTGCCAAGAATAGTGGGCCCGAACCGGGCGCTTGAAATCCTTCTGACCGCAGGCAATTACGATGCACAGACCCTTTACGAATGGGGCTTTTTGAACAGGGTCGTCAAAAAGGCCGAACTTATGAGCACTGCCATGGCCATGGCCGAAAAGATTGCGAATAACGGTCCGCTTGCATGTCAGGGCATTATAAAATTTGCCCGCGAGATGAGGGAAATGGAATTGAGGCGCGCTTTTGACCGCGAAGTTGAAATAGGCCTGCCAATTTTCGGCAGTGAAGATGCACGCGAAGGAGTTAGGGCACAGAAGGAAAAGCGCAAGGCCAACTTCCCGGGAAAATAAATGGACAGAACTGCAAAAGCCCTGTTCGAACCCGGCTCGATTGCATTCATAGGCGCATCGAAAGATGTCTTCAAATGGGGCTTCAATATACTCCACCATATAATAAGATGCGGCTATACCGGCCGCCTTTATCCTGTAAACCCCCAGGGTGGAGACTGGTTTGGCAGAAAGGTCTATAAAAATATCCAAGATATAGATGACAGGATCGACCTTGCGGTCATCGTCGTCAAGGATACTCTGGTCAAGGAAACTCTGAAAAAATGCATTGATAAAATGATACCGGCGGCCATCATCATTACAGCCGGTTTTTCAGAGACAGGCAGCAAGGGTGCCGCCCTTGAAAAAGAAGTGCTGGAAATTGCGCGCTCGGGCGGTATAAGGGTTGTCGGGCCCAACACGATGGGTATTTTCAGCGCCTGGCCCTCGTGCATGCAGTCGCTTATGACATCCATGCCCATTAAAAAAGGTAATGTCGGATTGATCACCCAGAGCGGAAACCTTGGAACATCAATAGCGTATCGTTTCATAAGGCGCGATATCGGGCTATCACGCCTTGTCAGTTCGGGCAACGAGGCCGACCTCACAATGGAAGACTATCTGGAGATGCTCGAAAACGACGATAAAACAAAAATCATATGCCTTTACGTGGAAGGCGTAAGGGACGGCAGACGGTTTTTCACCTCAGCCCGAAGGATATCCGGAAAGAAGCCCATCATACTGCTCAAAGGCGGCAGAACAGCACAGGGAGCAAAGGCGGCCATGTCCCACACCGGGGCCATCGCAAGCGATGACGGCTTATTCTCATCCATGTGCAGGCAGACCGGCATCATACAAGTGGAGACAATGGACGAGATGGCAGATGTGGCCGGAATGCTGGTTTCGCAGCCCCTGCCCAGGGGAAACCGGGTGGGTATCATTACAATGGGAGGCGGTTGGGGCGTAATTGCTACCGACATGTGCTCCTTTAACAGGCTTGTCATATCTCCTCTTGATGATGCGATAATTGAGAAACTCGACAAAGTACTGCCCCCTTTCTGGAGCAGGGCTAACCCGGTCGATCTGGTGGCGCCCGGCAAGGTCAGCGTCATTACAGATTCCGTTAGGCTTCTCGCGGAATGCGGAGGGATCGACTCGGTTATCGTGATGGGACTAGGTTATATGATACTAAGGGCCGAAAGGCTTCTTACGTCCGATGTGGTGCCAAGGCCGGAAATAGAGAAACATGCAAACATACTCATCAAAGAAGAGCACAGACTCTTTGATCTCCTGTGCGACTTGATAGGCAGCGAAGGCATACCCATTATCCCGGTCATAGACCTCATGGCCTTTGACGCACCGAAAACCGAAAACATAATCGCCATGCTGGATTCAAAAGGCGTAATGGCATACCCGTCACCTGAGAGGGCTATATATGCACTGGCAAAGGTGACAGATTACGTTTCGCGCATTGAAGATTGATGCCGCCCCGGCCCTTGCCTCATTCTTCCTGAAGACGAAAATCTTCCGGCAGAAGATTCCTCTGATCGCGAGTTTCAAACTCACATACAACTGCAATCTCAAATGCGCGCCCTGCCCTTTTCATTCAAAGTCAGGACTGCCCGGAACTCACATCTCATGGGATGATGCGGTCAAGGCAATTCAAAATCTAAAAAAAACGGGCTGTCTTTTCGTCATATTCGAAGGCGGTGAACCCCTTATATGGAGAGATGGAGTTCATAACTTCAATGATCTGGCCCTTTTTGCGAAGAATCATTTCATATCGGTTGGCGTTACCACCAACGGCACCATTCCCCTTGATGTGCAAACCGACATGCTCTGGGTGAGCATTGACGGACTGAAAGAAACCCATGACAGGCTCAGGGACAATTCCTTTGACACGGCAATTTCAAACATCAGGCGCAGCACCCATAAAAAGCTTCTGGTTCATTACACATTTAACAGACTTAACTATAAGGAATTCGAGGAGTTGTCCCGATTTATTGTAAAATTTCCTAATGTAAAAGGGATCACAGTCCAGTTTTTTTATCCCTACGGCCAGGGTGAAGCTGACCTGAGCCTGAGTCATGATGAACGCAGGTCCTCAGTTGAAACAGTCATCCGGCTCAAAAAGGAAGGTATCCCGATTCTGAATTCATCGCGAACGCTCATCGGCATGATCGATAATACATGGAAATGCCATGACTGGCTGCTCGCAAATGTCACACCCGATGGAAATATTATCAAGGGATGTTATGTAAAAGGGCGAGGATCCATTGATTGCAGGGTCTGCGGGTTCACTCCCGTTGCCGAGGCATCAGGGGCTTATAATTTTTTTCCACAATCTTTATTTTCCGGGTTAAGTATTTTTATAAAGTGACGATAAAGAATTCATGCATCCAAGAAACAAAAAAATGCATCAAAAGAATTAGAAACAGAAACAAACGTCTTTGTAACCTCCTCTTAAGGGATGGCGCCTCCTTTGCCCAAATCGCCATCCCATTTTTTTTGTTTTCAGCAGCCATTCTTTTTCTATAACTTAAGTATAATACTATTTTTTTAATTTATTATTGAAAAAAGACTTACTTTAAATTATAAAATTGGTCAGACCAATATTAGATATCCGAGTTGCCAGTCAGGAGGATATTATTTATGCAGTGGATGATCGAAAGCAATATTCCTTTGGATGAAACATTAAAGGATGCGGTACTTGACAAAATCGAGGAAGGCACATTTTCAATTGATGACCTGCCCGACTTTTTCGCGGTCTTTACACAACTCTGCAATTGCACCGAAGACATCCAGGACGAGGTCGAAGGCTTCAACAGAAAGTTCCAGTACAGGATCGACGGTAAGCCCTATGCCTGGATGAAGGTTGAAAACCTTAAATTCTCAATGGGCTCCGGTGAAATTGATTCTCCGGATATAACGCTGGACATGAGTTCATCCCTTGCCGTCGGAATATTCTCGGGCGCAGTGGACCCCACCGCCGCATACATGAACGGAGAACTCAAGGTTGACGGAATAATAAACGACGCCCTGGCCTTCAGAACCATCCTGGACATAGTTCAGGATGAACTCGAATAATCTTTAAGGAGCCGGTTATGAATCACGTCAGATGCGGAGTCATAGGAGGGGGCGGCGCCTGGAGCTTCCACAGCAATGCCTGCGCCGGATCCGAACTCATAAAATTCACGGCCATATACGACGTAAACATCAAGCAGGCCCGCAAGATGGCCAGGCGTTATCGCGCAAACGAAATGACAGCCTACGCCAATCTGGATGAGTTCCTCAAAAGTGATATAGATGCCGTACTTGTTCTCGTGCCGCACATGTATCACGAAGGTATTGTCGCTAAATGTGCCGCTGCCGGCAAACATATCCTCTGTGAAAAACCAATGGCCACGACTATCGAGGGCTGCGACATGATGATAGAAGCGGCGAAAAAGGCCGGAGTCAAGCTTATGATCGCCGAAAACCACCGCTTTCTGCCGGCGCACAGATACATTCATGACGCGGTTCAGCAGGGTCTCATCGGAGATGTTCTTCTCGTAAGGGCCTATGAAGGCGTAAACGAGATACCGGGCCTCAGCATGCCCGACTTCTGGAAGGGCGATCCTGTAAAGGCGGGCGGCGGTTCGTTCATAGATATGGCTGCTCACAAGTTTGCAGCAATCGAATGGATACTGAACGACAGGGTCGAATCCGTCACTGCGATGCTTGCAAAACAGGCGATTAATCTGCCGGAAAAGGCCGAAGACAATGCTCTGTCTATGGTGAGGTTTGCAGGCGGCCCCATAGCAGATATCACGGTAAGCTTCACGCAAATTACACCGCCGTTCAACAGCCTGGAAATTTACGGCACAAAAGGCACCATACTCGAAAACCACATGTGGGATAAGCCTGTAAGGATATTCTCTCACCACGAGGCAATGGGTGAAAACAAACAGAAATGGTTCGAACCCGACATTGAGCACGAGCCTTTTCCCAGATATTACACCATATCGGTCAAATACGAGGACGAGCATTTCGCCAGATGTATCCTTGAAGACAGGGAGCCCGAGTTCACGCCCGAGGATGCAAAGAGCGCGATTACCGGTGTGCTGATGGGATACCTCTCGGCTCATACGGGAAAGGCCGCCACCAGAAATGAACTGCATACGCTTGCAAAGGAGAAAGGCACCCTATCGCTTCTTGAAGACCTCAACCTGCATATTCCCATAAACAGAAACCTGCCGGAGGTGAAACGCATGAAATCCCTCGGATTCAACAAAAAAAGGGCTGCCGGGATAATGGAGAAGTACGATCTCGACCTCTTCATAGCCACGTCACCAGTCAACGTATACTATCTTACAGGGCTGCCCGTGCTGCATGCCGAGTCCAACCCCATCCTTTTCGCGCTCAATAACCAGTACCCCAGCATCGCCATGATGAAGCGCGAAGGTGACGTGATGCTTCTCAACTGGGGACTCTTCAGGAGTGTTGACGATATCTGCTGGGTGGCCGAGCACAGGGACATAAGTTCCCGGAAGGATGTCAGACGCGAGATATGGTCGAAGATAAAGAAATGGGGTCTCGTCGGCAAGCGTATCGGTGTCGAGTCGGTTGCACCCAAGTACATAACCGATCATATTGCATACAAGAACCCTGATTCGGAAATCGTCTCTGCCGACGGTGTAATGTTGGATCTGAGAATAATCAAGACCGAAGAGGAAATAGCCTGCATAGAAAAGGCGACCCTTGTTACCGAGAAGGCGATCACGGCCTGCATTGATGCCGCTGAAGTAGGCATGACGGACAACGATTTCCTCAAGATAGCACGCAGGGTGTTCGTTGACGAGGGTCTCGTCGGCTGGGACCATCTCACCATGAGCATAGGCGATTCCGATCCCGAACTCCCCGGCACCGGCAGGGTGGTTAAAAACGGCGACATAGTCCGCTTCGACTTCGGGGGAATTTACAAAGGCTATGTGGCTGACGTGAACCGTCATGTAGTCATAGGCGGTGTTCCGGATGAAGCCGCCGGACTTGTTGAGAGGCTTATCCTTCTGCAGGAATATTTCGAAAAGCGCGTAAAACCCGGGGTCAGCATAAAAGAGCTTAACGATGAGGCCATAGCCTATTACAAAACCATCAAGCCTGACGGGATGACGTTCGCAGTCGGGCACACCATAGGCCTTGAATGCGAAGAAACTCACCTTTTCGGTACCATGGGATTTCTTGACAGGACATATGAAAAGGGTATGGTCTTCGAAATAGAGGCATGGGAGAATTTCGGAAACACCCTCATAGGAGTAGAAGACTGCTACGAGGTTACCGGAGACGGGATAAGGAGAATGACAACGCTTGATAAGCGTATGGTCTCAAAGTAATCCGGCCTACGGAAGGCACCTTGCCTCAAAGAAACGTTATTGAACAGTTGAGATACAAGGAGAGGCTCAATGTCAGGCGGATATGACATGACTTCGACATTAAACCTTCTTCCTCTTGCGAAGAATTTCAAAAGGAAGCGCTTCAGCAGCTTCGACCGTACCGGAGGCAATCGGGACTGGATAGTCATAAATCCGGGACAATGCACGACAATAGCCGACACTTCCGAAACAGGCTGCATCCGCCACATCTGGTGCACCATCGGCAGGGACAGCATCTCGAACAAGTACGACCGGGCATTTCTGCGCAGGATAATCATACGCATGTTCTGGGACGGGTCGGACAGACCTGCTGTGGAGGCGCCCATAGGCGACTTCTTCGGCATGGGCCACGGCATATGCAGAAACTTCGTCTCCGCCCCTCTTCAGATGAGCCCGGAAAACGGCAGGGGGTTCAACTGCTTCTTTCCCATGCCCTTTTCAAATGGGGCCAGGATAGAAGTGGAAAACCAGTGCACACATGAAATATCCCTTTATTATTATATAGACTGGGACTGCCATGACAGTCTCGATGAAAATGCGCTCAGATTTCATGCATCATGGAACCGTGAGCTGACAAAAGGAATATCTGATAAAGGCGTAGGCGGCATGGAGTTCCAGATGGATGGCGTCAATCTCTCCGATAGAGACAATTACCTCATCCTTGAGGCCGAAGGCACAGGCCATTATGTGGGTTGCAACATCAATATTCACAACCGCCGCGGCTCGTGGTTCTGGGACTGGCCAGGCGAAGGCGATGACATGATAGTTGTCGATAACGAGCCCTTCCCTCCCGCAATCCACGGCACAGGCACCGAAGACTATGTGAACATGGCCTTCTGCCCGACGCAATATTACTGTGCGCCGTACCACGGGCTGATCATGGGCGGCGGGCCAAACTGGGGAGGAAAGATAACATACTACCGCTACCACGTCCTCGACCCCGTACCGTTTACGAAATCCATCCGGGTTTCCATTGAACACGGGCATGCGAACCGGAGGTCTGACGACTGGTCAAGCACTGCCTACTGGTATCAGAAGGGTACAGGCAATATCAAAAGGGTACCAGACGTTACCAAGAGGCTGCCTCTCAAAAACCAGTATTCAGCGAAAAGGCTTTTCGGAGCCCTTATCATGTGGCCTATCTACCGGCTCTTCTTTTCATGAGGGAGAATTCATGCGGGATGAAACGATCAGTCCACGCAACAAGCGATTGAAGGATATGATCCTCGATGCCCCGTACGAGATATGCATCGAAAGGGCTCGGTACTACACAGAATCTTACAGAATGACCGAGGGGCTGCATCCGGCTATCCGGGCGGCAATGGCCTTCGAGCACACCCTCAAGAATATGAGCATATATATCCTCGATGATGAACAGATCGTCGGCAACCGAACATCAAAGCTTATCGCTGCCGCCATACCTGTCGAGAGAGGCGATATCAATACCGTGCTCGAACTCGATCTCGACCTGCTCAGAAAAAGGGAAAGCCAGCCATATGTTATTTCAGATGATGAGGTCAGGGAACTGAGAGAGATCATCCTTCCCTACTGGAAAGGAAAGACTATCAGGGTCGAAAGAAGGCGCAAAATGAAGGCTGCGGGCCTTATTTTCATCCCTTCGCTCAGGCCTTCGACACTGAAAGCTCTATATAAGAGCCTCGATTTCAGAAAGATGAGAAAAATTATCGGGCTCCCCGGAAGGAGTCTATCCGAGATTTCGGATACCCTCGTACGGATTCTGCCCCGGAAGATTGCGGATTTTAAGGTTCCGTTTTTTAATCCCGTATATGCCGTCAAGGGTCTGCGGGAGGTTCTGCTCAACAATCCTGCCTATGTCATGAATTCCTTCGATGTTCAGGGTCACTTGATACCTGGCCATAAAAACGTTCTCAGAGAAGGCTTCTCAGGTATCCGCAAAAGGGCTGAAAAGCGGCTTTCTGATTCCGAATTCAAGGGTGACAAAGAAGGCGCTAATTTTCTTAAGGCCGTAATAATCTGTTGTGATGCAATGAGGGACTTTGCACTGCGCTATTCGGTTGAGGCGGAAAGGCTCGCTGAAAACGCAAATGAAGAAAGGAGAAGAGAGCTGCTCTCTATCGCAGAGAGATGCCGCCATGTCCCTTACCATCCGCCGCGGGACTTCAGGGAAGCATTACAAGCCTTCTGGCTCACTCATATAGCAGCCATAATAAGCTATGGCATGCCCGCCATACTTTCCACAGGCCGCCTTGATTCACATTTCGCATCCTTTTATGAAGAGGACCTTAAAAAAGGAGCTATTACAAAAGAGCAGGCGACAGAACTAATGGAAGAGCTGCTTATAAAACTAGCATGCAATCTGATATTGCTGCCTTACGGCGGCAAAGCTACGGGAAACGAACTGGGCTCCGACAACTGCACGCCGACCATAGGCGGGTTGAATCCTGACGGGACCGACGGTACAACGGAAATGACTTATGTCGTTCTAAATGCAGCCGCCAACGTCAAATCAATGGGCAACAGCTTCTCCATAAGGGTGAGCGAAAAATCACCGCCTGAATACTGGCAGAGAATCATCGACATGTACAGGAACACGTCAGGACCTGCCCTGTTCAATGACGAGGTTGTAATCGAGGCGCTTACCCAAACAGGCATGAGAATTGAGGATGCCAGGGATTACGCAATCGTGGGCTGCGTAGAACCTACAGGCGACGGAAACACGTTCGGCTGCACCTCTGGCAATGACATATCGCTTGTTGCCGCGCTTGAGATGGCCCTCTTAAACGGCAGGCTCAGGATCATGGGCAAAAGGATCGGACCCGCCACAGGCGATCCTGTATGTTTCAGGACTTTCGATGACTTTTTTGAAGCCTATAAAAAACAGATGTCATTCATGATCTCGGTCATATCCAGGGCAGTAAACATCAAGGATGAATCGTACCGCAGTTCTCTTCCCTCGCCTTTCATATCGTGCACGCTGACCGGCTGTATTGAAAATGCCAGAGACATGACGTCAGGCGGCGCAAAATATACCTATTCATCAGTGAGCGGACGCGGCCTCGGCACGGCCGCGGATTCGCTCGCTGCAATAAAGCATTTTGTCTTCGACGAAAAGGTCTTTTCAATGGATGAGCTCGTCTCGATGCTTGACGTCAACTTCAGGGGTTTCGAAAAGGAACGGGCAATGCTTAAAAACAGAGGGCCGAGATTCGGTGCCGACATTGATGACGCCGATTTTATTGCTGCTGAGATAAGCTCATATTTCTGCACTGAAGTGGGAAAACAGAAAAACATCTTCGGCACAATGTTCAGGCCGGGCTTCTTTTCTTACGGTATGCACGTCCTGGACGGTCTTTTCCTGGGTGCTACACCTGACGGGCGGCTTTCAGGCGAACCTGTCAGCAACAGCTTTTCGCCTTCCAACGGCTCTGAAACGAAAGGCCCGACCGCGGTCATGAAATCCGCCTCGAAAATGAACCATACCCTTATTTCAAACGGCAATGCGCTCAACGTCAAATTCCTTCCGTCGATGATCACAGGCAGAGAGCGTGCCGACAGGATGATCTCATTGTTCAAAGGCTATTTCAGACTTGGCGGCATGGAGATCTCCCCCAACTTCATCTCCAGCGAAATGCTGAGAGAAGCACAGATGAGACCTGAGATGTACCGGGACCTTGTCGTGAGAGTTTCGGGCTATTCAGCATTCTTTACCGATCTCGGCAGGCCGCTTCAGGACGAGATAATAAGCCGCACGGAATTCGGCGGGCTTTAGCATGAAGAGAATCTTGTTTTTTCCCTTATTACTCCTGTTTCTGTCTTGTCCGGTATTGACTTACTCAGCGGACCTTGACCCGCAGAAGGGCGACACCGGATGGATACTGAAATCGAATGGAAAGGACTACAAGACCTATTACAGAAAAAGAGAAGGCTCCTCCACTCAGGAAGTCCTTCTTGTAGGGATGACGGACAGAAGACCGGAAAAGGTAATCGCCGCAATAACGGACTACGGACATTTTCCCGAATTCATGCCTTATGTGAAATACACCAGGCTCGTCCATTCGGAACGCAAATCCGAGGATGTCTTGATCAATTATGTTTTTACATACCTTGATGTACCCATACCTTTTGTTTCATCAAGGTTCTATAACCTGAGATATACCGACGTTTACAATTATAAGGGCATACCCGGCATGTTCAGGTCAGACTGGGTGCTCGAAAAAGGTCCTTACAGGAAACTACCGACCGACCCTGACATCAGGGATTTCCTGAGCGATCCCGAAAGTGCAGTCGAGACGACGTTCAATCAGGGCTATTTCCTGATCGAGCCCGTGGACGAACTTCTCAGGACGCGAATCACATATTATGTCTGGACAAATCCCGGCGGCAGCCTCCCGCCATCGGCAGTAAATATTGCAAACACGGTGGCCCTGCCCGGGCTGCTTGAGGCGATTACGAAAAGGGCATCAAAATATTGATCAAAGACATCAGTATTTCTTCGAACCTCATCCTTTCAGTCGAAGAGCAATCAGATAAATTTTTAATTTTTTAGATATTGACTTTGTATATTTTATTTCTATATAGATTCTATATAGCTAAGACTATTTAAAATCGGAGGGTTGATGTCGCTGAATTATGCAGTTCTGGGTCTTCTCCAATACCGTGACATGCACGGATACCGCATCAAGGAACATCTTGAAAATAATTTCGGTCATATGTGGTCGGTCAACTTCGGCCAGATTTATCCCATATTGAAAGACCTTGAGAAGAAGGGACTCATCAGGATGGCCAAAGTATCATCTGCAAGCAATCAGGGACCTCAACGCAAACTTTATTCAATAACTGAAAAAGGCCGCGAGGAATTTTTAAAATGGCTCAAGGAGCCCGCTGACAAATCAATGCTTCTGCGTGATCCTTTTCTTCTGAAATTCGCATTTTTCGGGTTCGGCGGGCCTGAAGATGCATTGAGAATAATCGACAATCAGATTGCATCCTATGAAGCTCAACTTGAAAGGCGTATGAGCAATTCCATAAGATGGGATAACCAGGGGCCGTACGTCAAGCTCCTGTCCAACCTCGGTGTCACATTTAATGAAATGTATCTCGAATGGCTGAAAGCGGCCAGAAAGCAGATCGAAGAAAACATATCAGATAAGGATTATTTTGCATTGGGTATTTGAAATCTCCCTGAAGCAAAAATCATTCGTGATGGTACATCTCATCAGGGAGCCACGGAAATACGGGAAGAACGTGCCCCAAACATAAGCCTCAACGAAAATGCAGCAGATGACGCTTTAAATGAATAGAGAGTCATAAAGCACGGAAGGAGGTTTAATATGGAGTTTTCCGGTATCACCCTTGTAACGGGAGCTGCGGGTTTCATGGGCAGCCACCTTGTTGAATACCTCGCTAAAAAGGGCGTCCGGGTCCGTGCCAGCGCAAGACCCAGGAAAGACCTTTCCTTTTTTGAGAATCTGGGCGTTGAATACGTCGCCGCAGACCTTACAAAACCAGAGACAATACCGCCACTGTTCAAGGGAGGTGTGGACCGTATTTTTCACCTTGGCGCCATCTGCAATTTCTCGACACCTTATGAAAAGCTTTATCCGACCAATGTGCTAGGTGTCGATCTTATTACGACGGAAGCGGCCAAGGCCGGCGTAAAATGCTATGTCCATGTCGGTTCCACAAGTGTTTACGGATATTACAAGGGTACCCCTTTCAGGGAAGACGGGCCGAGAGACCCTCAGGACAGTTACGGAAGGAGCAAGCGCGACGGTGAAGACGTAATCTGGCGCAAGATTAAAGAGGGCTTCCCCGCAATCATAACAAGACCCTGCACGGTTTACGGCCCCCGCTGCAATGACGGAGCGGGCAAGGCCTTTTCCAGACCCACATCGATCACGGCAATACCCGGAAGCGGCCGCCAGCTGCTTTCAAATATCAGAGCCGAAGATGTCGCAGCTGCAGTAGAACACCTTTCGCACATGGAAAGCGCCATAGGGCAAGCCTACAATATTGCGGAAGACACCTATCCCTCCATAGGCGAGGCGCTTACGCTCGCTGCTGAAACATTCGGCACGAAGCCCCCAAGCCTGCACCTGCCCCTGTGGCTGATAAAGGCGGTTGCCAGAATCGACGGTGCTGTTTCTGCAAAAAAAGGCAAAATCCCGGACCTTGAATATGATGCGGTCAAATACCTTTATTATGATTATGTCGTGGATAACTCAAAGCTCAAGGCAACGGGCTATAAGCTTATTTATCCGGATTTCAGACTGTCAATGGCTCAGATGAAGGAATGGTACCGGAATCAATCCGGATCCGCCAGATAAATTAACAAGGGAGGTTATAATGGGAAATGTTGTTGTAATAACAGGTCTTGCAGACGGAATGGGAAGGCATGTCGCAAAATTGCTTGCAGAAAAGGATTACACAATAGCCGGTTTTGATATGGACGCAAAAGGAATCGAATCTCTCAAGAAAGAACTCGGCGACAAGCACTACCTTATCACGCTCGATATCACCGACAGAGCAGGCATACTTGATTTCAGGGATGAGGTACTCAAAAGATACGGCATGGTCGATACGGTACTCTCAAATGTCGGCATCGGATTTTTCGGCCCGTTCGAAGAGGTAAGCCTTGAAAAGGCGCTTAAATGCCTCGAAATAAATGTGATAGGTGCAGCCGCAATCTTTCAGGCGTTCATTCCCTCGATGAGAAAGCGGGGATGCGGTAAACTTATTGCAATGTCTTCCCTTGTCGGACGCATACCCTTCCCCTTTGAATCCATTTACTCGGCAAGCAAATTTGCAGTGACCGGGATGGTGCTTTCACTGAAGCACGAAGTCGAACCTTTCGGCATTAGTGTAGGTCTTATAGAGCCCGCGCAGGTCTCCACCACGTTTGCCGCAAAGATCCATTTCCTTCCGCCTGAAGGTTCGCCTTACCGCGACCGGGTCAGGAGGTTCATCGATCGCGACAACGAATTGATTAAAACCGCCCCTACTCCTGAATTTGCTGCAAAAAAGATAGTAAAGGTCGTAACATCTGACAAGCCGAAGATATTCAACCAGATAGACGCCGGCAGCGGGTTCCTTCAGATGCTGAACCGTTTCCTGCCGGTAAATATCAGGGATAAGATACTGGTAAGCTACATGCATATAAAAGTTTGAAAAAACACTCTCACACAGATTTATTAAGGGGGACGACATGCGAAATACAAACGCGGCATTAAAACTTGAAGAAACGAGGGTCCAGAGGCTGAGAAACAGGATCATACTGGCGCCCCAGGAGGTCTGCATAGAACGGGCAAGGTATCTGACCGAATCCATGCGCAGAAACTGGGACCGCCACCCCCTTGAGCGCATCAGTCTTGCCCTTGAAAACATACTCAGGAATATCAGCGTCATCATAAGGGAAGATGAAATCATAGTGGGGTGCCGGACAAAGAAACTCAAAGGCGCACCTTTATTCCCCGAAAACAAGTCCCGCTGGATTGAAGGCGACCTTGACGCGTTCGACCAGAGACAGTTGCAGCGAGCCCTTATCACCGAAGCCGAAAAGAACGAAATGCGTGAGAGCATCCTTCCCTTCTGGAAGGGCAGATGCGTCGAAGATGTCATGGAAAGTGTCATGCCTGAAGACGTCATGGAAGACATGGACAAATATATCTTCACAATGATGCTCGAGATCAATTACGGGATAGGACACTTTACCATGAACCATGAAAAGGTCCTGGCAAAAGGGCTTAAAGGCATAATTGCAGAGGCCGCGGAAAAGTTTGATTCATTGAGCCTGGATGAAAGGAAATCGGAAAAAGGGATATTCTATGAGTCCATGATACGTTCGATGAAGGCGGCTATCCTTTTTGCCAACCGCTACAGCATACTGGCAAGGGAGATGTCCGCACAAGAGACCGACAAGGAGCGTGCTGAAGAACTACGGGAAATAGCCCGTGTATGCAGCCGGGTTCCGGAAAATCCTGCGCAGACATTCCATGAGGCCGTGCAAAGCGTATATTTCATCCATCTGATCGCGCAGATCGAATCAGGCGGCAACTCAATCTCTCTGGGACGCATCGACCAGATACTGTATCCTTATTACATGAAGGACAAAGAGGCCGGAAATATAACGGCCCAGCGTGCTCGGGAACTCCTGTCTCTGCTATTTATTAAGACCAACGAGATATGGAATGTACTGGAAGAGGCATTCATCCCCGGAGGTGAAGGCACTGAAGGCAAGACTACTCAGAACGTGACCGTGGGCGGTATGGGCATCGACGGAAATGACGCCACGAACGAACTCAGTATGATAGGTCTTGATGCATATGCAGACATCAGGACTGTTCAGCCGAATTTCGGGGTCAGGATATGCAGAAAAACACCGAAGCCGTTTTTCAAAAAAGCCATCGATTATGCCAGGGACGGTGTTCTCATGCATTTCTTCAATGACGAGGCCATTGTCGAGAACCTTGTCCTCGCGGGACATACCCTTGAAGACGCCCGAAATTATGGAGTAGTCGGGTGTCTTGAGCCGAGTGCGTCCGGCAAGAATTTCGGCTCCACCTTCGCTGTGCAGTTCAACGGTGTAAAATGCGTAGAACTAGCCCTTTCCAACGGTGTAGACAATATATTCGGTTATCAATCCGGGCCCGAGACAGGAGACCCGGCACAATTCAAAAGCTTCGACGATGTATGGAATGCATATGACACGCAGATGAACCATTTCATTAATCAGATGGTGAAAGGCATGGCCGTGCTTGACAAATCGATTGCCGAAAACGTGCCCTCTCCTTTTGCATCGGCCATGGTCGAAGGTCCGATGGACAAGGGGATCGACCTCACAAAGGGAGGCGCCGTCTATAACTCGACAGGCGTTCAGCTCATGGGTTTCGCCAATACGGCAGACAGCTTATATTCCATCAAAAAGGCTATATTCGAAGACAGGAAATATACCATCGGGCAGCTCTCGGAATGGCTTTCCACTGACTGGCAGGATGCCGAACCGAAGCGCAGCTATTTCCTGAAAAAGATCAAAAAATACGGCAACGACATCGACGAGGTGGATGAAATGGCGATCAGGGTTGCGAATCATTTCTGCGACACGCTCAAAAAATATAAGAATTACAGGGGCGGCTCCTTCTGGCCCGGGATATTCTCGGTCGGGTTCCATATAAGCTTCGGTGCATTCTCGGCTGCTTCACCTGATGGAAGACATGCAGGCGATGTGCTCGGCAACGGCATTACCCCTACAACCGGAAACGCCGTTTCTGGACCTACCGCCATGATGAATTCAGTGGCGAAACTCCCGCTTAAAAGAATATTCAACGGCGCGAACCTGAACATCCGTTTCCAGGGCAAAAAGATAGGCACCGAAAATCTGCTTTCTCTTGTGAGGACATATTTCAACAGGGGCGGAATGCAGGTCCAGTTCAACATGGTCGATTCCGCAACACTCAGAAAGGCGCAGAAGAACCCGGAAAAATATGCTGACCTGTTTGTCAGGGTAAGCGGCTATTCAGCTGAGTTTACGGGCCTTTCCGAAATCGCCCAGAACGAGATCATAAGCAGGACAGAATACGATCTTTAAATCAACCGGAGTAAAATTATGAGCAAGGTAATGACCATAAAGGACGCCGTCGAGAAAAATATAAATAACGGCGATTTTCTTTTCATAGGGGGCTACGTATGCAGGCCTCCTTTCTCTGCAGTCCATGAAATAATCCGGCAGCATAAAACAGATTTGACGATTGCCCGAAGCAACGCCGCCGATGACTTTGACATGCTGATAGGCGCCGGCTGCGTCAAGAGGTTCATATCGACGTTCATCTCGTTAGGGCTTTACGGGCTGGCCAGATGCTACAGGCGCTCGATAGAAAAAGGCATCCCGAACAAGATTGAACTCGAGGAATACACGAATCTCTCTCTTCCCATGATGTTCATGGCCGGAGCAATGGGCATGCCGTTCGTTCCTGTGAAGGACATGGTGGGAACCGATATGATGAAGATAAGATCTTTCATGGGCGAAAACAAATACAGGATGATAGATTCGCCTTTTGACGGAAAACCTGTCATGCTTGTCCCTGCGCTTAATCCCGATGTCGCGATAATCCATGTCCAGCAGGCCGATGAAAACGGCAACGCACAGATGTGGGGCATAGGCGGCGATTGCAAATGGGGGGCGAATGCGGCAAAAAAGGTCATAGTAACCTGTGAGAGGATTATCAGCCGTGAAACCATCGGCAAAGACCCGTCAAGGACAATAGTCCCCGCATTCAAGGTAGCAGCGGTCTGTGAGGAGCCGTTCGGCGCACACCCCGGTTATACGCCGGGATTCTATGACGTGGACTTCTCATTCGGCTATGTCTATCAGCAGGCAACAAACACCGTCGAAGGTTTTCAGTCATTCCTTGACGAATGGGTTTTTGGTGTCAAGGACAGAAACGAGTATATCCAGCATTATATCAACAGGTTCGGTTTCGCCCAGTATAAAAAGCTTCAGGCCAGATTCGATTACGGTTATCCCGTAAGTTATTCGTATTAGGAGAATGAATTATGAGTGAACATCCGAATGATTATATAAAGCCTGAACTCATGGCATGCTGTGGAGCACGTCATATCAGGGACAATGATGTGGTTATAGTCGGCACCGGATTTCCGACGATGGCCGCCAATATTGCAAAACACACGCATGCGCCCAATGCAACCATGATGCAGGAATCAGGTGTTTTTGATGCACGCCCGGCAAGGCCAGCGCTTTCAGTCGGCGACCCGTGTCTCAATCCCGGGGCTGCAATGGTTGGGGGGCTTATCGAAGTGATGGGCATGTTCCTCCAGGGCGGATGGGTTGACTGCGGATTTCTTTCAGGGGCACAGGTGGACAAGTTCGGCAACATCAATACCACGGTAATCGGCGACTATAATAAACCCAAAAGCAGGCTTCCCGGTTCAGGAGGAGCCAATCCGATAGGAGCGCTTGCGAAAAGGGTCCTTATCATTGCACTTCATGATAAAAGAAGCCTTGCCGAACGCGTTGATTTCATAACGACACCAGGCTATCTGGATGGTCCCGGGGCACGCGAGAAATGGGGGCTGCCTCCTGACACAGGTCCCGAGGTCATAGTCACGAACAAGGCCGTGATGCATTTCGATAAAGACACAAAAGAGGCGTACCTTACGAGCTGGCATCCGGACACAAACATCGACGAGGTTGTAAGCCTCACTCCATGGAAGCTCAAGGTGTCGGATGACGCACACGAAACCGAGCCGCCCACGGCTGAAGAGCTGAGGGTTCTTAGGGAGGTCCTCGATCCGTTTCGAATGATCAAGATATATGAAAAACGAGGCTACATCTGATGCGAATCTCTGGAACTTTGCATTTCATTGTCGCTCCTAGTCTCGTCATTGCAGCGTACGTCATGTACGCCTCATTCCTCGACTTCGTCGCTCCTCGAAATGCTTTGTTCCAAAGCTCCGCACATTTTAATAATAAAACAAGTCTTTAGCTGAATGTTTATGGGAGGGGAAAATGAATGAGACAAGGATTCTTGCTGATTTCTGTTATGAGCTCAAACTTAAGGATGTCCCTGAAGAAATCGTGCATAAGGCCAAGTTATGCCTTCTGGATTATGTCGCAAACATCTACGGCTCTCTTGAACTCGATGCCGTCAAATCGGTGGTAACGTATATGCGTTCGCTGGGATGCGACGGCCCTGCTTCAGCGCTCGGATGCGGGTTTAAAACATCCATACCCGGCGCCGCTTTCATCAACGGAACGACTGCGGAGGCCATAGAGGCGCAGGACGGCCTGAGGTTCGGGGGTAACCACCCCGTATGCGCGGTCATGCCAGCTGCATTCGCTCTCGGAGAGACGAACAATTCATCAGGCACCCAACTTCTGGAAGCAATCATCGTGGGTTACGAGGCGGCCGACCGTGCAGCAGCGTCCATGCACCCGTATCATACACTTTCGGGATTCCTACCCACGGGCACCTGCGGGACGTTCGGCGCGGCCGCTGCTGCGGCTAAGCTTTTGAAGCTCGATCAGGCAGGTATGCTAAATGCATTGGGCAATGCCGGTTACCTTCTTCCCATTTCCATGGCCGAACAGCTCATGGGGGGATATACGATAAAGATTGTACAGGGAGGACAGGCGGCCAGCGCAGGCATCACGGCGGCAGGACTAGCAGCACAAGGTATCACAGGATGCCCCGAGGTACTTGAAGGGTCGTCATTGAAAGGCGGTTTCACTCAGATAACATCCAAGGTCGACCCGAAACCGGAACGCATAACCGAAAGGCTCGGCGAACATTTCACCATTGAAGATCTTTACTTCAAACCGTTTACCGCCTGCCGCCATACGCACGGTGCCGCACAGGCTACACTCGGACTTTTGAGGGACAACAGGTTCTCCGCCGACGAAGTCGAAAGAGTTGACGTCTCCACATACGGCATGGCTGAAGTGGCGGTCGGCAAGGGCATGCCTGAAAACGGCACGATTGTGTCCGCCCAGTTCTCCATTCCCTATGTCGTTGCAGCCTGCCTGATCGACAATGAACTCGGTCCGCTGCAGCTCACGGAAAAGCGCATCACCGGTTCAGACGTGCTTGCACTGTCAAAAAAGGTATTTGTCAAGGCCGATGACGAGCTTAATAAAATCTATCCGGACAAGACCTCCAGCAGGGTAGAGATAACCCTTAAAAGCGGAGAAAAGTTATCGAAGCAGGTCGATATTCCCAAAGGGGATCCCAGAGACCCCATGGATCAAAACGACCTTGTTGAAAAGATCAGGAGGTTTGCAGGCAATCGATTCGAATCGAGGATAGACAAGGTCTCATCCATGATAATGGATATTGAGAATCTGAAAGACATAAAGGCCCTTGCAGAGGCCATATAATAAAAACAAGGAGTACATGATGGATTTCAACCTTAACGACGAACAGAGGATGCTCATTCAGACACTTCGAACAATGGGGGAACGCGAAAAATTCAGAGACCTTGCCAAGCACATAGATGCAACCGGCGAGTTTCCTTATCACCTGATGCCGAAATATGCAGAGATGGGGCTTCTAGGCATGACTCTGTCCACTGAATACGGAGGCGGCGGACAGCCTGGAATCAACGCAATTCTCGCCATAGAGGAACTGGCGAAATTCTCCCCCATGATAGCTGCGCCCGTATTCGAATCCAATGTAGGCCCTGTGAGGGTAATAGACATATTCGGTACTGAAGAGCAGAAGCGCTCCATCATTCCCGATGTATGCAGGGGAGAGAAGAGCGTTTCGGTATGCATGACCGAACCTGCGGTCGGTTCCGACCTGACCGCGCTGGGAACAACTGTCGTTGAAGACGGCGACGACTATATCCTGAATGGCCGCAAGACATTCATTACAGGAGGCGGACATGCCAGCCATTACATGGTGTACACCAGGTTCGGAGACGTAAAGGGATATAAGGGAATAGGAGGAATCATCGTCGAGAAAGGCATGCCGGGCTTCACATTCGGCAAGCAGGAAGAATTCATGGGCCTAAGGGGTATGCCTTCTTGCGACCTCATCTTCGAAGACGTAAGGGTGCCAAAGAAAAACGTCGTTATCGGCCAGGGCGACTTTACCAAACTCATGACCACATTCGATATAGAACGCTGCGGCAACTCCGCAATGTGCCTGGGCGTAGCCGCAGGCGCCCTGGAAGAGGCCAAAAACTATGCAATGCAGCGTAACGCCTTCGGACGTCCGATCTGCGAATTCCAGGCCATCCAGTTCATGACGGTCGATATGGCCATGAAGCTCGATGCGGCAAGGCTGCTTGTATATCGCGCAGCGTGCGGCGCTGGACAGGGTCTTCCTTCCGTTTACGAGGCCTCGATGGGCAAGTGCTTTGCCAACGAGATGGTTATAGAGGTGACGAACACGGCCATGCAGATTCTGGGAGGCTACGGATACAGCAAAGAATTCCCGGTCGAAAGGATGCTCAGGGACGGCCGGGCATGGTGCGTTGCAGGGGGTACGGTGCAGATGCTCCGCATCACATTGGCTTCTTTCCTTTACGGCAGACGCTTCGACCAGAGAAAAGGGAAATAAATAAGTGGTGAGTTAAGAGTGGTGAGAAACAAATCAAAAAAGATTTCCTTATTTATGCTGGATTCCAAATGACATGCAGAGCCGTAGTCATTTAGATTGAAGCGAGAAATCTTTTTTCTTGGCTTTTTCTCACCACTCACTGCCCACCACTCATAACCAATAATTTTTGGGGAGGATTTAAATGAGCCAGTATTATAAGGACATTGACGATCTTTACAGGATTTACGGGTACTTTCTGGACAGGATTCTGAGGGACGAGAAAATCGGCCCCAAGATGTCAAAGGCGGGTATCATAATCAAATTCATCTATACCGAGCCTGACGGAGAGATAACGATCGATCTGAAAAACCCGCCGAATAAGCCCGGCCTTTATGGAAGCTTCTATATGGGACCGTGCAGTCTGAAGGAGGATGTCTGGTCAAAGCAGACGGCGGATCATTCGCACCGTTTCTGGCACGGAATCGAAAACCCGATCGCATCGGTCGCAAAAGGAAAGGTAAGACAGGGCGGCAAGGTCACCGCAATGCTCAAACTGCTCCCGGTTGTAAGACCTGCATTCAAGATGTTCCCGGTAGCCCTTAAAGAGATGGGGCTCGAGCACCTTATTGTTACAAAATAAATAAAATCCCCCGGGAAATAATTTCCGGGGGCAACTCAATTATTTCTCACGGCTTGACAGCCGGAGCTTGAAGAAATCCTTGTCATTCCTCTTGTAAACGCCATGAGCTTTTGCTAAGAGGTTAAAACCTTTTATCGGGTATTTATTTTTTCAGGAGGCATTACATGCTAGTCCAGTGGTTTTTCGGGATGTTTTCAAACGACCTTGCCATTGACCTCGGAACGGCGAATACCCTGGTATTTGTCAAGGACAAAGGCATTGTTCTGAACGAACCGTCAGTCGTGGCAGTGAAGATGGAAGGCGGGGAAAATCGAGTTCTCGCAGTGGGCGTGGACGCAAAAAAAATGCTTGGAAGGACCCCGGAAAACATACAGGCGATAAGACCTTTGAAGGATGGTGTCATTGCAGATTTTGACGCTACGCAGGCCATGCTCCAGTACTTCATCAAGAAGGTTCACAACAACCGCAGGATGCTGGTTATGCCGCGCATAATCATATGCGTCCCTTCCGGTATAACCCAGGTCGAGAAAAGGGCAGTCAAGGAATCGGCGGAAGCGGCCGGTGCCAGAGAAGTGCATATAGTCTATGAACCAATGGCAGCCGCCATAGGAGCCGGCCTTCCGGTGTCGGAACCGACAAGCTCCATGATAGTCGATATCGGCGGAGGAACGACCGAGGTCGCCGTCATTTCGTTATCCGGAATTGTCTATGTAAACAGCGTCCGTGTTGCCGGAGACAAGATCGACCAGGCGATCATGCAGCATATAAAACGTGAATACAACCTCCTCATAGGCGAGCGCACTGCTGAAATAATAAAGATGATGATAGGCTCGGCCTATCCTGACGAAGACGAGCACACCATCGAAGTCAAGGGCCGCGACCTTGTCGACGGCATTCCCAAAATATTCACGATCAGCTCCGAAGAAATCAGAAAAGCCTGTACGGCTCCCGTAAGAACCATAATAGATGCGGTGAGAGTGGCGCTTGAACAGACGCCGCCCGAACTGGCCGCCGACATAGTAGACAGGGGCATAATGCTGACCGGCGGCGGCGCCCTTTTCAAGAACCTGGATAAGCTTATAAGGGAAGAGACCGGCCTTCCTGTAAGCGTTGCGGAAGACCCGCTTTCAACAGTTGCCAGGGGTGCTGGCAAACTCCTGGACGACCTTCACTTGTTAAGGAATGTGACCATCTCGAGTTGATGAAGGACCACGGGCGGATAGTAATCTATATTGCCACAGCCGTTATCGTAATTCTTCTCATATCGTCAGGACATGTAAGAAATACCCTGTACGGCCTTCCCGGAGTGAGGGAAGGTTTTTACTGGATTCAGGGTGCAGTCAAAGCCCCGTTTGTCTTTACATCCGGGATTTTCAATAATTATCTAAATCTTGTGGGTACGAAAAAGGAAAATGCGGCGCTTAAAAAAAAGATTGCCTTGATATCTGCTCAGGAAATGGTTTCACGTGATATCAGAAACGAGAATGACAGGCTGAGAAGGCTGCTTGACCTTAAGCAGGCATGGCCTTATGTGGAACTTAACGGGGCCGAGATTATAGCCCAGGACATATCACTCATGTACAAAACGGTTATCCTGGATAAAGGCTCAAAAAAAGGCTTTCATGTGGATATGCCGGTAATTGTTCCACAGGGACTGGTCGGCAGGGTAATTTCGGTTTCTGCCGACACGTCACAGGTTTTGCTCATAACCGATGTCAACAGCGCCGTACCGGCGATAGTTGAAAACAGCAGGATAAAAGGTATTATAAAAGGTCTTGGGAACGGCAAGCTTAGCTTCGATTATGTCAGAAGCGATGAAGAGATAAAGATCGGGGACAGGATAATTACATCGGGACTGCTGGAAATTTTCCCCAAAGGGCTGCTTATAGGCACCGTAAGGTCGATAAAGAGACTTGAATATAAAATGTTCGCAGAGATTATCGTCGAGCCCTTTGTAAGATTCGACACGACCGAGGAGGTATTCGGAGTTGGAAGGGTTCTGGAAAAAAAGCGCTAGCCTGACGCTCTTAGCAGTCATCTCGGTGATTTTCCAGATCATGGTATTCCCATGGATTTCATCAGATCTCAGGATAGACCTGCTGTTATGCCTTGTAATATCCCTGTGCATATTCTGCCGGTTCCACTACGGTCTGGTCTTCGTGCTTATCATGTCATATGTGCTGCAGGCATTCAGCGGCGCCAGGGCCGGATTTCTGCCGTTCTGTTACCTGGGTTCATTTATGCTGCTGGATATCATAAGAAACATCCTTTTTCTTGACAGCATAGCTGCACAGATGGTTCTTTCTTTTGTACTTTGCATATTTATCAACTTGAGCGCTGTTCTTTTTTCGGACATGCTGATCTCTGATGTCAGATGGATTCCAGTTATCACAGGTTCAATCCTGACGGCCTTCATCTGCCCATTTATCATAAAACTCAGCAGGCGTATTCTGGTGAACCATGAAAATTAGCTACTCAGGTTCATCTGTTGAAGAGGAGTTCAGGAAAAAATCGAGAATCCTGATTGTCGTTATCGGACTTCTCTTTGCAGCCATCCTTCTGGGACTGTTCAACATGCAGATACTTAAAAGAAGGCAATATGAGGAACAGGCGGCAAACAACAGGCTTCGATTTATGGAGATAAGGGCTCCGAGGGGCAGGATCATGGACAGAAACAGGGTAATCCTTGCCGACAACAGGCCGTCATACAGCATTGTCGTGATTCCCGAAGACATTACAGATATCAAAACAATTGCACCGAATCTTGCAAAACTTCTGGGCAGCGACCCTAAGGAAATCGAGGATAAGTTTACCAAGGCCCTCTCAAAACCATTCGAGGCAGCCTATATTGCCAGAGATATCCCTTTTGAAAAAATGGCCAGAGTGGAAATGGAGCTTGTCAACCTCCCCGGTATATCGATAGAGGCCGAGAGCGAGCGTGACTATGTATACAGCGATCTGCTTTCACATACTCTAGGTTACCTCGGAGAGATATCCGACAAAGAGCTGAAAGACCCGGATAAGGCGAATTACAGAAAAGGCGATCTTGTCGGCAGGTCTGGCGTTGAAGCAGCATGTGAGAAAGATTTAAGAGGAATCAAAGGACAGATAGCCTTCGAGGTTGACGCAAAGGGCAGAAAGTTGAGGATTGTAAGAGAACGCCCCCCTCAAAAGGGAAAGGACATCGTCCTCACAATAGATTCAAGACTTCAGGCCAAGGCCCGGGATGCACTCGGAGACAAGACCGGTGCCGTTGTCGTTATGGTCCCGTCAACCGGAGAAATTCTTGCGATGGCAAGTTCTCCAAGCTTCGACCCTGCAATATTTCTTACCCCGATGACCTCGGCCATGTGGAAGGAAGTGGTTGACAATCCGAAACACCCCCTTGAAAACAGGGCATTAAGGGGACAGTATGCACCGGGCTCGATATTCAAGGTTCTCATCTCCTTTGCAGGTCTGAAAGAAGGGGTGATAAAACCGGAGCAGACAGTTTTTTGCAGCGGAAAATTCAGTCTGGGAAACAGGGATTTCATGTGCTGGAAAAAGACAGGGCACGGCAATGTAAACTTTCTGAAAGGCCTGGGCGAATCATGTGACATATATTTTTATACCAAAGGCCTTGAACTCGGGATCGACAGGATCGCCCGGTATGCAATCGACATGGGATTCGGCAGAAAGACTGGGATAGAATTGAATGATACGACCGGAATTATCCCTTCAAGGGAATGGAAAATGAAACGGTTTCACAAGGGATGGCTCCACGGGGAGACCGTTAACGCCTCGATAGGTCAGGGTTATGTCATGGTCACGCCGATCCAGGTCGCAAAGGTCATGAGCGCCGTCGTAAACGGCGGCAGGGTTATGGTGCCGCACATACTTACCTCCACACCCCAGAAAGTCGAGATGCTTCTGAACCTTCCGGATTCACAGCTCAATATAATCAAAAACGCACTCAAGCATGTCGTGGAGGGTGACAGGGGCACAGCGAAGGTACTTCAGGACCCCATGTTTTCAATAGGAGGAAAAACGGGTTCGGCTCAGGTGGCAAAGGTAATCAGGTCAAAGAGAGGAGATGAATCGGACATACCATATAAGATGAGAGACCATGCATGGTTCTTCGGAGTCTCCCCTGTGAATACACCGGAAATTGTTGTCGTCGCCATAGTGGAGCACGGAGGGCACGGCGGAAGTGTCGCCGCTCCGATTGTAGGAGAGATAATAAAGGAATATTACTTCCTGAAGGGATACAAAAGTGGGCAGGGTCTCGGATCTTAAGGAAAATATAGACTGGGGGCTGCTTGCTATCCTGGCCGCACTGCTTATCTGCGGACTGGTTACACTGTTCAGCGCAACTCATCTCACACACGACACAACATTCATCAGGCAACTTATCTGGACCGGTGGCGGACTGACAGCCATGGTACTGATAATGCTGTTCATAGACTATCGCTGGCTTCTTAAACTTGCCTGGCCATTATACATAATCATCGTGATACTGCTTGTTGCAGTGTTCGGTGCGGGCAAAGAGGTTATGGGAGCCAGACGATGGATACCTCTGGGCTTCTTCAACATGCAGCCTTCGGAACTTGCAAAGATCATGGTTATAATATGGGTCAGCTACTGGGGATCAAAAAAAGACAGCACTGTCGATTATGATTTCAGAGACCTCATCCCCCCCCTTCTTGTTCTCATTTTGCCCATCATGCTCATACTCCTTGAACCTGATCTAGGGACCGCCTGCCTCACCGGTCTCATCTGTGCAGGCATGTTTCTGATGCTTGGCATAAGAAAATCCACACTTATCAAAACAGGTGCCGTATTGATCTGCATAATGCCCCTTTCATGGTTTCTACTGAAGGAGTATCAGCGGCAGAGAATCCTCACCTTTCTCGACCCTGAACTGGACCCTCTAGGCAAAGGCTATCATGCGATACAATCCAAGATCGCTGTCGGTTCGGGCGGGTTATACGGCAAAGGTTTTCTTCACGGAACACAGACACAGCTTAAATTCCTGCCCGAGCATCACACCGATTTCATTTTCTCCGTAATCGCAGAAGAATGGGGTTTTGCAGGCTGCACCCTCATCATTGTCCTTTATTT
Organism: Desulfomonilia bacterium; assembly: GCA_036567785.1. Classification (NCBI taxonomy): domain Bacteria; kingdom Pseudomonadati; phylum Thermodesulfobacteriota; class Desulfomonilia; species Desulfomonilia bacterium. The sequence continues at coordinate 45,648 of DATCTV010000002.1, forward strand.
CCTTCTTGCCGCTCAGATAATAACAACCGGCCTCAAGACAAAAGACCGGTTCGGCGCTTTGCTCTGTTTCGGAATAGCGCTTTTTATAAGCCTTCATGCCTTCATAAACATCGCCATGACCATGGGCATGTTCCCTGTCGTAGGAGTTCCCCTTCCCTTCATAAGCTATGGCGGTTCATTCATGTTCATCAACCTGTGCTGCATCGGCATCGTTCTGAGCGTCTCATGGAGAAAATCGATGTTCTGAACCTTTCATTCAGGCTGCGGTAACATCCCCCCTGTTTTTAACCTGTCTGGCATGATCGGTCGCAAGCACAAGATACATGGACGGCACCACGAAAAGGGTGAACAGTGTCCCAACTGAAAGCCCCGTCGCAATAACAAGCCCCATGTTATACCGGCTTTCAGCACCCGCTCCATCCGCAAGCAGCAGTGGTATGACTCCCAGCACCATGGCCGCCGTTGTCATGAGGATAGGCCTCAAGCGAATTCCGGCAGCCATTTCTATGGCTTCTCGCTTCGAATGGCCCTGCTTTTGAAGGTTGTTGGCAAATTCGACAATTAATATGCCGTGTTTGCTGATCAGGCCTATCAGAGTGACAAGTCCGACTTCGGTATAGATGTTGAGGCTTGCACCGCCCACTCCGAGGTTGATGAAAATCATGGCCCCGCATATGGACATGGGCACGGTGATGAGTATGATGACGGGATCTCTGAAACTCTCGAACTGTGCGGAAAGCGCAAGGAAAATGATTATGAGCGCAAAAAAGAACGTGACTGCCAGCGCGCTGGATTCCTGAACGAACTGCCTGCAGGGACCGGAATAGTCAACGGCATAGGACTGAGGCAGAAGTTTGTCTGATAGGCCCTTGAGATATTTAAGTGCTTCGCCCTGTGTCACGCCTGGAAGAGTAACTCCTGAAATTGTAGCGGCATTCTGCTGCTGGAAGTGATTTAGCGCCTCGGGAACGGTATTTGTCTCAAGGCTGACAACTGTCGAGAGAGGGACGCTTCCGCCTTTGCCGGTTTCTATATAGTAGTTGTTCAGCTGGTCCGAGTTGAGGCGGTATCTCTGCTGGATTTGCGGTATGACCTTGTATGAACGGCCTTCCATGGAAAAATAGTTTACATATCCGCCGCCAAGCAATGCCGAAAGCGCATATCCGATATCCTTCATGGAGAGCCCCAGCTGGGAGGCCATATCCCTGTCGATGATAACACTGGTCTGGGGAAGGTCGTATTTAAGGTCATTATCGAGGAACATGAACATTCCGCTTGCCTGGGCCTCTTTCATGAAATTGTTTGAAATTTCTTCGAGACGTTCAAACGGATCGGTTGTCTTTATCACGAACTGTATCGGCATTCCCCTGCTGCCTGGGAGTGCGGGGGGAATAAATGCAACCGCCTTCACTCCCGCTATCTTATCAAGTTCATTCTGAATTACGGGTAGAAGCTGCATTGATGTCTTATTTCTTTCATCCCAGGGTTTGAGCACCATGCCCGTAAAAGACATTCCGGGCATATCCGCCTGAAACAACCTGTCAAATTCATCATGTTTCTGAAGGTCCTTGAATATCGCCTCAGCATAAAGAGTTCTCTGGTTTATAGTGGCGTCCGGTGAAGGTGTTGAAATAGCCATGAAGAAGCCCTGGTCTTCCGTGGGTGCAAGTTCCGACTTTGATGTCATGACAAGGAAATACAGGCTCCCGATAATGATAACTGCGAACACAAGAACGACCGGTATGTAATTTAGTGATGAGTTCAGAAGGTGTTCATACTTTTTTCTGAGCGACTCGAACTTCGAATCCAGATAACGGACAAACCTGTCCTGAATGCCGTTTCTAGTGGCGTCGTGGGGCTTGAGCATCCTTGAACACATCATGGGAGACAGCGTAAGAGCGATAATGCCGGATATGGTGACCGCACCTACAAGCGTGAATGCGAATTCCGTGAAAAGCGCTCCTGTAAGGCCGCCCATGAAACCAACCGGTATGTAAACCGCAATGAGAACGACCGTCATGACGATGATGGGGTTTGCAAGTTCCCGAGCAGCCTGTATCGCTGCATCGAAGGGTTTCATGCCCTGTTCCAGGTGTCTGTCGACATTTTCGACAATGATGATTGCATCGTCCACAACAAGACCGATTCCCAGGACAAGTGCGAGGAGGGTCAGTAGATTTATCGAGAATCCGAGGATAAGCATCAGGGTGAAAGCGCCAATAAGTGAAAGAGGAATCGTGACAGTCGGTATCAGGACCGTCCTGAACGATCCCAGGAACAGGAACACGACAATGGTCACAATGATCAGGGCCTCGATCAGTGACTTGATAACCTCGTTTATGGAACTGTTAATGTATACAGTAGCATCATATGCAATCTGAGCCTTAAGCCCTTCGGGAAGCTGGGTCTGTATATCGGGAAAGACCTTTTTGACCCTTCCGATGACCTGGAGAAGATTGGCCGTAGGAGCAATCTTTATTCCCAGGAAAACACCCTTCTCTCCGTTCAGGGTCACGGCCGATTCATAATCCTCTGCTCCAAGGGTAACCTTGCCGACATCCGAAAGCCTGACCACCGCCCCGTTCTGCTCCTTGACGATCATGTTCCTGAATTCTTCAAGAGATTTGAGATTAGTCGTGGCCGTAAGATCAACCTGGACCATTAGACCCTTGGTCTGTCCTATGGCTGAAAGATAGTCATTGGCGCCAAGGACATTCCACACATCGGTGGGGGTGAGAGAGTATGCTGCGAGCTTCTCGGGATCAAGCCAGATTCTCATCGCAAAAGATTTGCCTCCCATGATCTCGACTGTTTGAACGCCTTCGACAGCCTGCAGCTGAGGCTGAACGACCCTTATCAGATAGTCGGTTATCTTGTTGAGCGGCATGGTCTTGCTGGAAAAGGTGATTATCATGGAATCGATCGTTTCACCGACGGCGATCTCGATTACAGGGCGCTGTGCGTCCTGTGGAAGCTGGTTCATGACCGCATTGACCTTGGTATTGATCTCGGTAAGGACTTTTCCCGAATCGGAATTGAGCCTTAAATTCGCAGTTATTACGCTTGTGCTCTGTCTGCTTTCTGATGTCATGTAGTCTATACCGTTCGCCTGGGCAATGGAGTTTTCAAGCGGTGTGGTGATGAAACCGGCCACAAGTTCGGGATCAGCCCCGGTGTAAACAGTCGTTACCGTCACCACAGCATTTTCGGTTCTGGGAAACTGCAGTACGGGCAGCATGTTTATTGAGCGCAGACCGAGTACAAGAATAAAAAGACTTATGACTATAGCCAGAACAGGGCGGCGTATGAATATGTCTGTAAATTTCATCAGAGTCTGCCCGTTATTCGTCAACCGGCTCCGGAGATGCCTGGTTCGAAATCGTTACGGCGTTGTTGATCTCCACCGGAGTGTTGTTTTTCAGCTTGTTCTGCCCAGATGTAACCACCGTATCTCCTTTTTTTACACCATCAAGTATCGCCACCTGATCGCCTCTCTTATCGCCTGCATCTATAAAGCTTTGTTTTACCATCAGCTGCGGGTTGCCATTAGCATCCTTGCCCTGAATGACTATATAAACATAATCTCCATAGGGGTTATATGTTATCGCGGTCTGTGGAATCGTGATCAGATTCTGTTTCGTTCCGATCTCCACGCTTGCAGTAGCGAACATTCCGGGCAGAAGCTTCTTCTCCGGATTTCTGATTCTCGCCCTTACCGGAACATTCCTTGTACTTTCATCCACCTTCGGGTTTATTGATGAGACCTCACCTGCAAATGTTTCTTCAGGGAATGCGTCCACCTTCACGCTTATTTTCTGTCCGACCTTGAGTTTGCTTATGCTTTTCTGAGGAAGAAAAAAGTCTATGAATATAGGGTCAAGGGCCTGGAGCGTTACAACCTTCTGCCCGGGACTTATATATTGACCAAGATTGATTGCCCTGATGCCAAGCCTGCCGTCGAAAGGTGCCCTCAGAAATTTCTTTTCAACCATGGCCTTCTGCTCTGCGACCTGAGACTGCGCGCTTTTCAGGCTGGCCGTATCCGCATCGATAGTAGCCTGACTCACGGCCTGGACCTTGAACTGCTCCCTGTCCCGTGTAAGTGTCTTTCTTGCAAGGTCTTCCATGGCCTTTAAAGATTCAAGTCTTGCAATATCCGCATCCGCATTCAATTCGACAAGCAGTTCTCCTTTTTTCACGTCCCGTCCCGATTTGAAATATATCTCTTTTACAATGCCGTTAACTTCAGGGGCGATATCGGCCCCGAGCACTGCAGTAAGCGTTCCGACTGCAATGAAATGGGGCTGCCATTCCATGAAATCCGCCTTATAGGTTGACACGGTCTGCTTCTGCTGCCCCTGGCCGGCCATGTATTTTTTGATCATTCTGGACTTGAATGCCTGATAGCCGAATATCCCGCCGAAAAGGACGGCAAGACATATTATCATAATGATCATGCGTTTTTTCATTTCTGTTTCTCCTTGTATTTAACTTCTTCCTTTGCCTTTGAATTGTCATGATTATTTACTCCGGTGCTGTCAGGCCCGGAGTTTTCGCGATTCCACCAGCCGCCTCCAAGAGACTGGAAAAGCGCGGCTGTATCAGCATACCTTCTGGCCTGCGCTTCGATCATGCTCATCTGTGCCTTGTTGTACCCGATTTGAGATATAAGAAGGCTTATGTAGTTCACGGCACCGAGCTCGAACTGCTTTATTGTCAGGTCAAGGTTCTGTCTGGCTGCAAGTTCGGATTCCTGGTAATTTTTAAGCACCCTTGCATCCGTTTCCAGAGCCCTCAATGTATCCGCCACGTTTGAAAAAGCATTCAACACTGTCTGTTTGTAAAGTGATGACGCCTGATCATAGGCTGCAATCGCGCTTCTTCTTTGGGCAGTAAGCTGTCCTGCATGAAAGAGTGGCTGAAGCAGGTTTGCGCCCAGATTCCAGACCGTGCTCTGTCCTGCGAACAGAAGATCTGTCCCTATTGCCTGAGTGCCGTATCCCGCCCCGATTGTAATCTGCGGATAGAGGTTGGCGGTAGCAACACCCACACCTGCGCATGCCTGATGGAGCAATGCTTCGGAAGCCTGGATGTCAGGCCGCTGCCTTACGAGAGATGAAGGGATCGAAACGGGCAGATCCACGGGCAACGTCAGCGACTCCAGAGTGAATGACGGGAGCTTGTTGTCTGTCGGAAACTGTCCGGTCAACACCGACAGGGCATGTCTTGTTACGCTGAGTTCCTTCTCAAGCTCCGGGAGGCTAGCCTTTGTTGCCGACAGTTCGCTCTGCTGCAACAAAACGGAAGCCTTTAGTCCTGCGCCTAAAATAAACTGGCTGTTTACCACATCAAGCTGCTTCTGTTCTGCGGCAATCATCTCTTTTGTAGATTCTATCTGAGCCCTCAGCATGGCCTCGCGAATGGCTGTGGTTACTATGTTCGAGGTAAGCGTGAGATAGGCTGCCTCATACTGATAACGCTGATAGTCGACTTTTGCCTGATAGGCTTCTATCTGCCGGCGGTTTGCGCCGAACAGGTCCAGCGTATATGTAACACCGACAGATGCATTGTAGAGCGTATACAGGCTTGCCTGTCCCATCCCGGTATTTCCCGAAGTCTGCTGGCGGTTTATGCCGAGCGTTCCGTCTATACCCGGATACAGGAGCCCCCCCTTTATCGCTTTCAGGTCCTCCTGTGCACCTTTCAATGCATATTCGGCTGCAGCCAGTGTGGGGTTGTCCCTGACGGCCCTTTCGATAAGGCCGTTCAGCTCATCCGAGTGAAACAGTGTCCACCACTGTGCGGGCAGGTCCTGAGCAAACCTGAAATTCTGAACCTGTCCCCCGGTTACCGGGGCACTCTCGGTTTTCTCAGGCACTTTCAAATCGGAATAAGCCGGCGGCAGTTCTGTGCCGGGTGATTTGAAATCCGGTCCCACTGCACAGCCTGAAGCAGAAACAAGAAGAAGAAACATCAAACAACCCAGAATTTTTTTCATTATTTCATTCTCGCTTTATTCTTTATGTGAATTTTCATCTTTTGGTTCAAGTCCTCTCATAAGTGTTTGTATTACCCCTTTCAGTTCCATCTCAGCCTCATGCCTGTCAGGGTCGAGCCCGAGAAACCAGTCATTCATGCCGGAACGCAAGCTGTATGCAACCAATATCCTGGCGGCCATATCAGGGTTGATATCCCTGTTAACACGGCCCAGACGCTGTTCAGCCGATAGATATATGGCAATGCCCTCAATTTCTTTTTTCGGTCCTATATCCTTGAGTTTTATTATTTCACGCATGCGTTCACGAATGCCATTGTCTGCAAAGGCCGAACTCGCCAGGGGCGCAATGCTGTACTGGACTTTGTATGTAATAATCATCATGTTTTCGAGATTTTCGGCAACCGTATTCAACCCGATACTTGCCGGCAGCTTTTCGACGGCATCCCGAATATCATTAATATGCTGCTCGATAACCTCATGAATAAGTTCCGCCTTGTCTTTGAAATAATGGTAAATCAGTCCTTCTGCAACACCGGCCTCACGCGCTATCATGCGCGTTGTAAGCCTGGCCACTCCGTTTGATTCAAGGAGTTGCTCGGTAACATTAATAAGTTTCTGTTTGGTTGTAATCAATTTCTCCATACAACAGCCCTAAATATATTATTGAGCGATTGCTCAATATAATTAATCAATCGCTCAATCGAAGTCAACAATTTATTTTATTTTCAAAGTCTTTCGGCAGATAGCCTAAATAAATTAAATATTTAAAATTTATTTTTATCATAAAAAAATGGATATTATTCAAATCAATACTATTCAGACTTATTTTCGTTCTTGACATACAGTATGCCAGACATAATAATATACAATAATGAAGTTTCATTATTTTATATTGCAGTCTTTCATGAGCCGCATCTGAGACAGAGTCATTATCTTCAAAATAATTGAATTTCAGCGTTAAAGGAGATTCCGTGCCCAAGATCTCGGATGCAAGAAGGCAGGAGACACTCGATAAGATCGAACGGTCGGCATCTGAGCTTTTCAGCAAACAGGGATTTCACAACACCCAGGTCATGGACATAGTAAAGGCCGTGGGCATTTCGGCGGGCACCTTCTATTTATACTTCAAGGACAAGCGCGATCTTTTCAAAAAGATAACCGGCGGCAGTTTCAGAAATTTGCGAGACTATCTTATAGACCTCAGGCGTCCTGTAAACATATGGGAACGCTCCGAACGGGAACTGAAACTCAAGGAAACATATACGGCTCTATTCGATTACGTGGATTCCAATCCTGAACTCATTCTCATGCTTCTCAGGGGAAGCTATGGTGTAGATGAAGATTTTGACGCCAGTTCATGGTTTTCCTTCAACAGCTGGGCGCATGACCTTGCCGAGGATGTGCAGAACTGGCTTGACCTGGGCATCATATCGGGAATCGATCCCATGATATTCGGTCATGCGGTAGTCGGTATGGCCATGCAGGTCATACACAGCTATATCGTGGAAAAACAGTTTACGCGGGAAAAGGCCATAGATGCAATAATCCGCATGAACATGTCCATGTTCGACACCTACATGACCAGTGCGGGCAGAGACCTTCTCCGAAAGTCCGGTCCGCATGCCGCGGTAGTTGATACCGAAAAGAGTTCCCCTTCCAGCGTGAAATGAAGACGAAAATATAAAAATGGTATTTTAAAAATATCAGGGAGGTTGCATGAAAAAAAATCTTGACGGGCTCTTTCTCTTCCCTCAGCAATGGGTGGACGTCGAGGCCAGGCGTTTTGCCGCTACCGCCCGGCAATGGGCGGACAAAGAGATTATTTCCAGGCGGCTCGATTATCAGAAGGACTATGATACCCTTTTCACACTCATGCGCAAAAAACTCATGGACGATATAGGCTTTGAACGCCTGGTGCTTCCTGAGGAAAACGGGGGATACGGCTGGAACAGCCCTGCAAGCGCTCCCGGCATTCTTACTGTATTCACCGAGATAGGCCGTGCTGATGCGGCAATCGGATTCACCGCCGCAGTTAAATATGCGATATTCGCCGTAATATCCATGAAACCCAATATCGACAAGGACCTGTGCGACAAACTGGCACCGCTCTACTGCGGGGATACACTCAAGAACATTGCCCTCATACTTCCATCGGCCGGATCAGCAGGAACGGATACACCTCTTTTTCACGGCCGGTCAATCGGGGCTTCACTGAGACCTTCGGGAGACGGATTCATTCTTAACGGTTCAGCACTCCGTCCTGTCGGGCCAGGCTATGATGCCGATCTCTTCGGGATTGTGGCAGCGGATACAGGCGGCAAAACATGCCTGGCATTCATTCCTGCCGATTTGAAGGGTGTAATAAAAGATCATCCGATAAAGACCACCGGTCTCAACGGATTTAAAAATACCGACGTAACCTTCAAAGATGTCAGGATACCCGGGAGCTTGGTTGTCATGCGTAATAGCGCAATAAACGAACTTTACTGTTGGCTTAACCTCCTCCTTGGGGGCACAAGCCTGGGGGCTACTATGAACTTCTTTGAAATCCTCTCGGACTGGTCCGAAAACAGGACGATAAAGGGAAGTTCGATCATGAAGGATAATCCGTTGTGCGCGTCAGTCCTTGCGGCCGTCGCGGATGAAATAGCCTGTGTCCGTCTCAATGCATACAGCCTGGCCCATATCATGGCCAGCTCGGAAGACATCGGCGGACCTGATGTATATACCTTTGCACAAATGCTTGGCTCACGCATACAGCAGTCCTGCATGAACGCTATAAACAGGGGTATGGAACTCATGGGTTCCGCCGGGTATTCCAAAGAATGGCATGTTGAAAAACACTGGCGTGACATAAAGACCATCCAGTCATATCTGTGCGGCACCGGATCGGATGTGCCGGTCAAGATGGATATCGCCCGTTTCTTCTTTGACTTGAAGGAGGTCTGATTATGCGGCACTTTGATGAATTTTCGGTTTCACTGGAACATGTATCGCCGATGGAGAAGCACCTTCGCCGTATCGTGCGAAACTGGGCTGAAAAAGAGGTCATGCCCAACCGCCGCAGATATGACGAAGACTGGAAGGAACATACTATCATCGAACCTGCATTCGACAAGCTCATGGCGGGTCTGGGCATGCAGAAGGCGCTGTTTCCCGAAGAGCTTGGCGGCTGGGGGATAGGACACTCGGATTATGTCTTCCGCATCTGTTATGCATTGAGCGAAGAGATCGGGCGTGCCGACACTGCCATTGCAGTAGCCTTCCTTGTGACCCTCTGGCCCCTTACAACCATTCTTGTCGAGCCTCATGTCAACATGCGTCTGGCCCGTGAACTTGCACCCATATTCTGCAATGCGAAAAAGGCCGTCTTCTCCGCTCTCACAATGACCGAACCGCAGGGTGGCGCAGACATAGAAAACATGGGCCTGCTTGGCGGCAGGACGCTTCGCACCACCGCACGTCTTGAAGGCGACGAATGGGTGATAAACGGCCACAAGCTCTGGCCCACAAACTCCGGGGGCGTCTCAAAGCTCTTCGGGGTTCCATGCACTACAAAACCCGGCTCCAGCGACAAAAACGACTTTGCGATCATATTCGTACCGACCGACCTCCCCGGAGTGAGCGAGGGAAACCCCTATGAAAAGGCCGGCATGGCTGCGGACAAGAACAGCGACATCTGGTTCGACAATGTCCGCGTCCCGTCATGGTACCGTGCACACGGCCCGGGCCTTGACGCCCAGACCTTTGCCGAAATCATCCCCTGGGGACAGATAGCCAGCATCGGATTCATGACCGGGGCCATGCTCAACCTGTACGAAAGGCTCTATGAATTTGTCTCGACCCGCACTTACAATAACCGCCCCCTGAAAGAGAATGACGCCATCGCCGGGGTCATAGGCCGCATTGCCGGCGACATAGATATATGCCGCATCCTGGGGTATGAAACCGCCTGCATCGGAGACCGCAGAAACAAGGCCTATGGCAGGCCGATACACGACGAGGAGGTAATTGCAAAAGTACGCAACATAAAGGACTTCGTCTCTGACAGGACGGTCGAAAACTTCGGCCGCGCAATGGATGTGCTGGGCGTCTACGGTGCCGATAGGGACTGGGATATTGAGAAGCACTGGCGCGATGTCAAGATCATCCAGCTCTGGATGGGCGGCAAACAACTCTGCCAGATGGAAGCGGCCCGCTATTATTTCAACTGCGAAACCCTGTGATTAAATGCGGCATGTGGAGGTAATCATGTCAGAAGAAAAAAGCCGGTTTGCGGCAGGCAGTATATTATCAGAGTTATTGAAGAAGCCTGGATTCAAGGATGATGTAAGGGATGCGCTCAAAAGCATCGACCCGGATGCAGGGCGCGAACTGGTGAGAACCTTTTTATGGCAGGATCTGGAATTCAGCCTGGGTCTGATGGGAGGCCTGCCGGCCATAGCCAATACCTTTATCCGGGCTATTGATGAACTCCTTATCGAGATAAATGAAAAATATCCCATGGAACTCCTTAAAGGCTTTGCAGATTCGCTCATTAAAGATACCGACACCGAATCCCTCGGGCGGGCACTCAGGAATGCCCGCCCCTATATTGACGCCCTGGGGCCCATTTTTAAAAAGGCCTGGCAGGACGCACGAGATGGAGAGAGAACATGAGCGGAATAATCAAAGAACTTATCAAGAGTCCGTTTATCAAGGGCATGATCAGGAGAAGGCTTAAGGAAATCACGCCAGAAGAGGCCCGCTCCCTTGTCAGAACGATCCTATGGCAGGACATCGAGGTCGTTTTCGGTGTAATGGGCGCCCTGCCCTCCTGTATCAATGCCGCAGCAGCAGCCATGGGCACACTTGCTCATGAGCTTAAGGCAAAGGTCTCGCCTGAAATGTCAAAAGGATTTGCCATGAGCATCATTCAAGACATCGATACAGCCATCATCAAAGACAGCACACATGCATTGGCAGAACTTTCGGGCAGCATAATAGAAGCATCGCCCGAACTCAAAAATTTCATAATCGATAAGTTGCCGGGGATAATCGCCACAGGCATAAATTCAACTGCATCCGGAATAAACAAGCTCTGCAAAGAAGACCCGGCATTGATTGGCAGCTTTGTCAATTCATTGGCCGGCAGTCTTGACAAGCAGGCTCTGAACGAGGCCACTCTCAATATCACTGAAGCCTTCCTCGACACGGGGCCCGGTCTTGCCGGCTGGACACTGAAGCTCATCAAGCGCCGTGCTTCAAAGCGTTTCAAGCGTACGGGCAAGTAAATTTATTGAAGAATAAAATTAAAGGGGGTCTTCCTGCAATGAACAGAAGCAATTATCAAGACCAGATCAATGAGATTACAGGCCGCATCGGCGCCGGAATTCTGCATGCGGGATGCACGGCTCGCATTTTCGCCGCTGTGGCCGGAAATATCATCAATAGCTGGTCAGGTGCGAGTGCAATAAAAAAGAAGGTGACATCACCTCTTACATACCTGATCGCAAAGATCCAGAAAAACAATAAGCATGTAATATCCGCTCATAAAGCATCCATACCGGCGGATGCCGCCAGACTCATCACCCTCTTTGCAATAATGTTCAACAATACTCATCCGAAAGGTCAGACCGTTGAAAATTCCAATGATGGCGCAGCTATAAAGGCCTTTATCGAAAACCTAGACTTCGGAGAGATCATGGAGATGGCCGAGAAATCTGACCCGTGCATCCTTAAAGCCATTCGGTCCTTCAATGATGAGATATGGAAATATCCCGCCAAGGTCGGATCTCTTATAGCGACTGTTATTGCGTTAATGAACACTACGTTAAAGGCTTTCCGTGAACTGCTCCTTCCTATCGAGCAAACCATCGGACCGGACCTTCTGGCAGACATGCTGCTTTCGGTTATCCGGGGGCTTGACGGTTCACAGACTGCAAAACTCGTAAATACCGCAGGAGAGGTCATCAGAAGGCTGCATACAGGGAGCCTTCTCCTGGGCAAAGGCGGCAAGCCCCTGTTGCAGCACTATCTGACAGACCTTCTTAAAAACTGCTTTTCCGGACTCGACCATGAACTCATGAAAAAGCTGCACATAATCTTCTCGGAAGACCTCCTGAGCATTGCAAATGCAGTATCCGATGCAAAGAATGACAATCCCGGGATCATTCTGTCATCTCTGGCTTCAATGGGGTCGGTGCAGAATTCCCGTGTCAGGGCCAAATCCCGCAGATTGCGCATTTATGAGGATATAGATCAAAGAGATTTCAATACCGCCATCTCTGAGAGCATATCCGATCTCGACTCATACGAAATCGCAGAACTCGTAAACGGCCTGTGCAGGGTCTTCAACAGAGTCCATTCTGTAAAGCCTGATATCGTCAATTCTCTTGCCTGCGGAATTGTGGATTCAATAGACCCCGGAGAAACAGAGAAAACTCTCAAGTGGCTCATTCCCGGTCTGGTACAGGCCGTCAAACCGCTTGCTCCTGCAATCATGCCGGAGATTATCCGCGGACTGAGTGAGCTTATCAGACCTGATGGCGGATATCAGAGTTCAGAACAGACCGGGGCGATCAGAGAACTCAGGGAGGCGATTGCCCTTGCCGCCGGAGGTGATGAATGATCGACAAACTTAAATCAGCCGCGACATCCCTCGAGAATGAATTTCTCGTCAAATGGAAAAATAAAGGCAGGTCGGTCATGGGCTACACATGCACCTTCATACCTGAAGAGATAATGCACGCGGCAGGCCTGCTTCCGTACCGGATCAGGGGCATAGGAACCACGTCGCTTTCTATCGGCGACTCATATTTCGGACCTGTCAACTGCAGCTTTCCCAAGTGCATGCTGCAGCTCGCCGGCATAAATGCCTACAAATTCCTTGACGGCGCCATAATCTCCAACGGCTGCGACTCCATGCGCAGGCTCGAAGAATGCTGGAGAAAGGCCGGCGATGACTATCCCGGCATACTTCCCGGATATTATGAGTTCTTCTCGGTGCCGCACAAGGCAGTTGACTACAGCATCGACTTCTTCACTGAAGAGCTTCAGGACATGATTGCAACTATCGAGAATCATTTCGGGAAAAAAATCGAAGAGTCTGACCTCAGGAAATCGATCAGACTCTATAACACCGGAAGAAAGCTCCTAAAAAATCTCGATGAGCTGAGATACGGCTGCAATACGCCAATCACCGGAGAAGATGCGCTCTCGATACTTATTGCCGGCCATGCAATCCCCAGAGAGGACTTCAACCGCATCCTGAAAAGAATACTGGCTGCGCTAGAAAAGGCGCCTCATCTCACGGAAGGGAAAAAACGCATCATGCTCATCGGAAGCGCAAGCGACGATCTGGACTTCATCAGGGTAATCGAAGAGGCGGGCGCGGTGGTGGTGGCGGATACCGTATGCTTCGGCTCGAGACTTCATGCAAGCCTTGTTGACGAAACAGACGAGCCTGTTCACGCCCTTGCCTCCCATTATCTCAGCAACAGCATATGCCCGCGAATGCTGGGCAATTATAAAGACAGGAGATCCTACATCAGGGACATCGTAAAAAAGGCTGATGTCGACGGTCTCATTCTTCAGAATATAAGGTTCTGCGACCTGCACGGTTCGGAAAACGGCGTCCTTGAAAGGGACTTCGAGGCCGAAGGCATACCCTGCATGAGGCTAGAAAGGGAATACGGTCCGCTGGTCGAAACCGGCCGGATAAGAATGCGCGTGGATGCGTTCATGGAAAGAATTTCTTAAGGAGGACCAGGAATGTGTCAGAACGACAGGGAAGAAATTGCAATGGAAGTCCTTTGCGGCATCGCCATGGATGACGCCAGGATGGTTGCGGAACGCCAGCGTGCGATCGATGCGCTCACTCTGTTTCAGGCGGATGCGCTTAAGTCTCTCGAATATATCGCACGCCGTACCGACTTGGATATCCTGAGAGAGCGCGCAAGGCTCTACATCGATAGAATAAAATCAGGGGCCGTCCTCAGCATGACCTCGGTTTGAAAGGTATGGGCATATGAAAAAGGAAACGCGCGAATATAACTATGACTGGATGCTCTGGAGCATCTTCAATGCCGGGAGCAAGGCCCTTGACGGGACCATCAAGGAATTTGGCGGACTTGTAAAGGTCATGCCGAACTTCTCGCCTGTCATCAACAATTTTCTCAGGCACGGCGAACCGGGTAAGCTGTTCCTCAAGATGATCAGCGAATATACGAACGACATTATGACGGCGCATAAAGAGGGGAAAAAATTGTGCCTCGGTACATTTGTTACGGCCAAGCATCTCTTCTTCTCGTTCGACAATGTGGTTCCTGTATGGGCCGAACCACTGACGGTGTTCGGGACGCTCGGTTTTCGTAAAGGGACTTCTGAGTACATGGACTACTGCTGCGAGGTGGGGTTTACTGAAACTTCCTGCTCTGCCCAACGCGGATCAATCGGTGCGGTTCTGGCTGGTCTTACTGAAAAGCCCGATTTCGTCATATGCACCGCACCCGGCATATGCGATACGAATGCAAACGCCGTGCAGTTCCTATCATCGTACCTCGACCTGCCCTTCTTCCAGTGCAACTTCCCGGCAAAGCTCACGGGAGACCGGATCAATGAATACCACCACCGTGACTTCAAGGCGCTCATTTCATTTATCGAAGAACAGTCAGGTTCGCGTCTGAATGTGGAAAAGCTCAAGGATATTCTGGAAGAACAGCGGCATCAGGATGAGATCACCGATGAGCTCTATGATCTCATCAGGCTTAAGCCATGCCCACTGCCGCCTATATTCATACTCATGATGTACGCCGGAAGACTTACGATGTCCGGCCGAAAATCGTACACAGCCGTGCTCGAATCCATGCTCGGGGTCGTGAAGGAGAATGCCGCCCGGGGTCATGCAGGAACGGCATCGAAGAAAGAGCGGGCCCGGCTTCTCATGTGTTATATCGATCATTACACTACAGATGCGAGATTCTGGGAATGGCTGGACTCCGAGGATATAAGCCTCATGCCATCCCTCATATTCAGTTTCTGGAACAAGGGGGTAAACTATGCAGAGGGCCGTGCTGAAGAAAGCTACGGCGTCATAGACACCTCGAGCCTTGATACCATGATAGACTCGCTTGCTGACATCAATTCGCGCATGCCCATGATCAAACAGTTGAGGGGGCCGTATGACGCACCTGGAATGTGGCGCGATGATCTTCTCTGCATGGCTAAAATCATGGACCCGGATTTTATGGTCTATATCGGAAGCATGGGATGCCGGAACAGCTGGGGAGTCAATAAACTGCTCCAGCGCGACTGCGAACGCGAGGGCATTCCCACGATGCTTCTCTTCGCAGATGCATTCGACGACAGGGTTGCTTCCTGGGAGCACTGCATAGACAAGATCAGCGAGTTCATGCATGTCAGAGGCATAAGGTCATGATAGCTGCAGGCTGCGATGTAGGTTCGCTCACCACCAAGGCGGTCATACTCAACAACACGCGAATCATAAGCCATGCCCTTATCCCTTCAACCTTCGACCCTGCAAAATCCGCAGAAGAGGTGATGGAAAAGGCCCTTTCCACGGCCGGACTTCAAATGAAGGATATCGGGTTCTGCGTGGGCACCGGTTACGGACGGGAACGCATTCCTTTCGTGCACAAGTCGGTCTCGGAGATAGCCTGCCATGCCAGGGGCGCGCATTGGCTGCTGCCTTCGGTGCGCACCGTCATTGACGTGGGCGGCCAGGACTGCAAGGCAACCCGTCTCGATGAGAAAGGCAATATCGTCAGATTTTTTACCAATGACAAATGTGCATCAGGAACCGGGCGCTTCCTCGAGGTAATGGCTGGTATTCTCGGACTCGATCTCAAGGAGCTGGGGGATATTTCAGTGCAGGCCCGTAACCCCGTAACCCTTGCAGCCACATGTACGGTCTGGGCGCAGGCCGAGGTGATCATGCACCTCAACAATAAAACCCCGAAGGCTGATCTGGCGGCAGGCATCAATGACGCCATGGCGGCGAGGATCGCGATCCTGGCAAAATCGGCAGGCCTCGAAAAGGATGTCTGCATGACTGGCGGTGTGGCCAAAAACACGGGCGTTATAGAGGCAATGGAAAAGCAGCTTAATGTCCCGATACGCAGGCTCAGGGTCGATCCCCAGGTCATAGGCGCCCTGGGCGCGGCCATCTTTGCCAGAGAAAAAATGGGAGGCGGATAATGTTTGCTGCAGGCTGTGATGTCGGCTCATTAAGCGCGAAAGCGGTCATCATGAAGGATGATGAAATACTCGCCACCGAGGTGATATTTTCCAAGCCTGACCCGGGTGACTCGGCCCGGACAGTCATGGAGAATGCCCTCATCAAGGCGGGTATTTCTTTAAACGATATCGGATACTGCATCGGCACCGGCTATGGAAGAAACTCCATTCCCTTTGCCGACAGCGTCGAGTCCGAAATCACGTGTCACGGAAAAGGGGCGCAGTGGCTCATGCCTGACGTGCGCATGGTGATTGACATAGGCGGTCAGGATGCCAAGGCAATCAGGCTGGACGATACCGGAAAGGTGGTCCGTTTCGCATATAATGACCGCTGCGCATCGGGTACTGGCAGGTTCCTGGAGGTGATGGCGGCTGCAATGGGGATAAGGCTCGAAGACATGGGTATGATATCCGCGCAGGGAAGGAACCCTGTCGCCATATCAAATCAGTGCGTGGTCTTTGCCGAAACAGAGATCATATCACTTGTAAATGCCGGCAAGGACCTGGCCGACATAGTGAGCGGCCTGCACAAGGCACTGGCCCACAGGGTGGCGTCGCTTGCCCATGGAGTGGAACTCGATAAACGACTCACCATGACCGGTGGTGTGGCTAAAAACCGGGGCATGTTTCTTGCCCTGCAGGAGGCGCTCGGGGTGGATATCACCCCCGTTGAAGCCGACCCGCAGATTATCGGCGCCCTCGGAGCGGCTGTTCTGGCACGTACGAAAGTGAACGGGGCCGGATAGTGTCTGAGATGGAACTCTTTACGGATACCATCGCAGCTGTAAGGTCATTTGTGGCGCAGTCATCTGCCATAAAATCCTGGAAAGAGGACTCCTCATGCCTTTGGCCTTCCGGCGGAAGCCGCAACATTGTCCTCAAAGACGACACCGGGCTCGAACTTGGCAGTCCTGAAATGGATTCCGTGAGCTGCCTTTTGTGGACACAGGACAAAAGCCTGGTTGAAGACGGCAGGATAACCGTTATCGGGCGTGATTTTCCTGAATGCAAAGATGAAAGCCTGCCCTTCGGCAAGGTAGTCATAGCAGGAGTCGAAGGCTTCAACGAGGATAACGCCTATGAGAGGCACAAGGATATGGATTTTCTGCGTTATGATCTTGACCTCAAGGGCTTCATGCTGCGTGCAGCTTCACAGTTCATGCGCGAATGGTGCCGCATCAGCAGGGATGCGCTGCAAAAAGGCTTCTCTGCACTTATACTGGGTTCGGCCCTGATGCGGCTCTTTCGAGCGCAACCATTTGTCAAATCGGTAGAGGTCATCTACCTTACTTCCAGCACCGAAGATATACTCAGGCTCAGGGAAATAACGACGCCTGCGGAAATGATCATTGCCGCAATGAACAAGATGGCCGTTGAGATGGATTTCGAATGCGACAGCTGCGATTACAGGACTGTCTGCGATGATGCGACCCAGCTCAAGAGCATGCGCGAGAGCCTGATGAAAAAATCAGTGGAGGCGGCCCGTGGCTGAAACCGGAATAATAGCGCTTTGCGGCAAGGGCGGCGTGGGCAAGACTTCGGTATCGGCCATTATGGTGAAGCTTCTGGCGAAAAAGCATCACGCAAAGATACTCGCAATCGACGCCGACCCGGCAGTGGGTCTGGCCACAGCACTTGGCGTAAGTGTAATGAGGACGGTGAATGATATCCGCAATGATCTCATCTCGAACCTTAAAAACGGCGGTAAGGACCGCGAGACTATAAGAAATCTCGATTACGAGGTGTTCGGTGCCCTCAAGGAGCAGGACGGTTACGCCCTGCTTGCCATAGGAAGACCCGAGGATGAAGGGTGTTTCTGCCGCGTGAATTCCCTTCTGAAAGACATCATCCGTGACCTTGCAGGAAATTTCGATATTGTCCTCATCGACGGCGAGGCCGGGATAGAACAGATCAACCGCCGGGTAATGAAGACTGTCGATCATCTGGTACTTGTTTCTGATACTTCGGCAAAAGGCATCAATGTGGCCAATACCGTTGCTTCGGTTGCCAAAGACAGAAACGCGGTTGATTTCAGCGATATCGGCCTCATCCTAAACAGGGTGAGAAGCGAAACGGAAGTCATGGATATCGGCACCAGGACCAGCCTCAGCATACTGGGCGCAATCGGTGAAGACGAGTTTATCAGGGATTACGATTTCAGAGGCATCCCCCTTGCCGGCATACCTGATACCTCGCCCTCGGTGACTGCGGTTAACGGCATCCTTGAAAAAATGCACATTATTTGAAGAGGAGCCTTTCATGGCAGAAAAGACCTCAATACTGAAAGAATTCGATAAGCTCCTTGAGACCCCTTTGAACCATCTGGTCGAACAGGCTGCTTCGAACGGCCGCATTCCTATTGGATATTCCTGCTCCTTTGTGCCCGAAGCACTTCTGATGGCGGACAGGCTTTTCCCGGTGAGGCTTCAGGCCCCGGGCATTGCGGGCACCGAGATTGCTGACAATTATCTTTCAAGCCTGACATGCTCTTACACACGAAGCCTTCTCGAATTCGCGATTGACGGCCGCTATGACCTTATAAAGGGATGGGTTTTTGTGCCTTCATGCGCACACATGCAGCGTCTTTACGACAACCTGGATTATCTCACAAAACCCGCATTCAATCACATCCTCGATGTCCCGCGCAAGGTGAACGAAGCGGCGATTGCATGGCAGGCCGATGAACTGAGGATACTCTCCCGGCGGCTTGCATCACATTTCGATATCGACATGAGCGACGCCGCGCTTATGAAGGCAATCGCTGAGTGGAACGAATTTTCAGCAGAAATCGAATCGATTGGTGAACTCAGGAAAAACCCTGAACCTCCCCTGACCGGAGCGGAGTTCCACCGCATCGTAATGGCGTCTCTTGCATCACCCAGGGATTTGATAATGCCTTACATAAGAGAACTGCGCACCGAAATCGAAAAACGGACCGAGCGGAAAAAATACCGGGCCAGACTGATGCTGGCAGGCTCTCACCTGCATGATCCTGAATTCATAAGGATCATCGAATCGCAGGGAGGCCTCGTCGTTGCCGACAGGATATGCACAGGCTCAATCCCCGGGCTCATGCCTGTCATATCCGATGGTGATCCCGTAAGGGCTCTTGCCGAACACACTTTCAGAAAAACCCTTTGTCCCCGGATGATGGAGAATTTCGACCTCAGGCTTAAGAATATTGTCGAAACCGTTAAAGAATACAGGGTGGACGGTGTAGTAATCGAGATAATCAAGTTCTGCGACCTCTGGGGGGTTGATTCCATGCCTCTTGTAAGGTCACTGCGTGCACAGGGTATTCCCGTGCTCAAACTCGAGCGCGAATACCGTCAGGGAGGAGAAGGACAACTGCGCACCAGGGTGCAGGCCTTCATCGAAAGCATGGGAAAATGAAAATCATAAAAATGCGTTTACAAAGAATCTGAGGCGAAAAATGGGACATCTCGCAGGCAAGGACATATTCAACAAAGTCGGCAATAAAATCGACAGCCTTCATGTTCGTTGTACGAATAATGATAACCTCAGAGAAATTGCAAGGGCCCTTTTTACCGAAGAAGAGGCCGGGGTTTTTGTAAAGCTGCCTTATGTATTTTCCACTCTTGAAAGGATTCACAAGATCACAGGGCTTCCGGAAAAGCATCTTGAACACATGCTGAATGGTCTCAGCGGCAAAGGGCTTGTCGTAGATATATGGGCCAATGGCCGCTATCATTACATGCCCTCCCCCATGATAATAGGCATCTTCGAGTTCACCATGATGCGCACCGGCAAAGACAGCAGGCCAGATGAATGGGGGCCTCTCTTTTACAGGTACCTTGAAAACCCGGACAGCATTTATAATGTCAATCTGGGTGACGGCCAGTTCATGTCTCCCGCACGGGTACTGCCCAATGACGAATCCACCCTGCCCGATGAATACACCCGCATCCTCGATTATGAATCGGCTGCAAGCATAACTGAAAGGGCCTCACTTTGCGCAGTAGGATTGTGCTCGTGCCGGCATGAAAAGCTTCATGCCGGAGTCAAAACATGTGACCTGCCGCTCGATACCTGCGCCAGCTTCGGTTGGGCCGCCGATTACCTCATCCGGCACAATATGGCCAGAAAGGTCTCCGCATCCGAAATGAAGGAGACACTGGCGCTGTCCGGAAAGAAGGGTCTCGTGCTCTGCGCGGACAATGTCAGGTGGAATGTGACCTTTATCTGTCAGTGCTGCTCATGCTGCTGCAACCTGCTGAGAGGCATTACGAAACACGGTTATCCCAATACCGTTGTCACCTCAAGCTTCATCGCAAATGTAATGAGCGACAACTGCAACGGTTGCTCGAAATGCGAAAAGGCATGCCCGGTGAACGCGATAACAATGCTTGAAGACGGGTCATCTTCTGTTCCAAAAACAAAAAAGGCCTCTGTCAATGAGGATTTTTGCCTGGGATGCGGCGTATGCACACTTCTTTGCAAAACAAAATGCCTGACGCTTAAAAAGCGAACAAGCCGTTTCATTCATCCAGAGACGACATTTGAAAGAGTTATCCTACAGTGCCTTGAACGCGGAACGCTGCAGAACCAGATATTCGATAACCCTGAAAGCCTGACGCAAACCTTCATGCGCGGGCTCATAAAAGGTTTTCTGAAGCTCGTTCCGGCCAGACAGATCGAGATGAGCGAAACTCTGAGATCGGCCTTCCTTGCATCTGCAAGGCTCATCGTAAGAATTCAGGGCAAGGGATGGATAACAGAGATTTAAGAGAAACATGAAATATAAACTATGATCACCGGGAGGAGATATGGCGAAGAAGTACTTCGGCGGCTGTGATGTGGGTTCGACAACTGGCAAGGTCGTTATCCTTGATGAAGACGGCTCGATCGCCGCGACTATTATCATACCCAGCGAGATCGACCCTGAACTTACATCAAAGCTGGCGCTTGAAAAAGCCTGCGCACAGGTTCCGGGCCTTGGCGCATACACTGAACTGGCCTATCTGGTGGGCACCGGCTACGGCAGGAACGAGGTCGTATTCGCCGATGAGAATGTCTCGGAGATCAGCTGCCATGCCATGGGCGCTTTTTTCTGCGACCCGGAGATCAAGACCATCGTGGACATAGGCGGGCAGGATGTCAAAACCATAGCACTGGATGGCGACGGCTCGGTGCTGGAATTCGCCATGAACGACAAATGCGCTGCAGGAACGGGACGCTTCTTCGAGGCGATGAGCCGGATATTCCGCATGGACCTCGACGAGTTCTCCCGGCTCTCCCTGAACGCGGTAAAATCAATACCCGTAACGGCTCAGTGCAGCGTCTTTGCCGAAAGCGAGGTGATCAGCCTTTTAGCCAGGCGCAATCCGCCTGAAGATATAGCTGCAGGCATACAGACTTCCGTGGCAAAACGCTGTTTCACCCTCCTCAAGAGAATCGGGATGAACCCCAGGATAACCGTAACCGGAGGCTGCGCCAAAAACCAGGGCCTCATAAAAGCTCTCACAAAAATAATTGATATGGATGTGACCCGGCTCTCCGTTGACCCGCAGATCATCGGCGCCCTCGGTGCGGCGGTCTTTGCAAGAAGAAAGGGGATGTCCTGATGATGAGCGTCCTTAAAGGGGAGTACGCGAAAGGAGTAAAAATGGGGATAAGGAAAAACATAACTCAAATAAAAGCCCTTATTAAAATTCTGCCCGGACTGATCAAGGGTCTCATGCAGAATACCCTGGCAGGCTATCTCGTTAATGCAGCGAACCTCAGGGATGCATCAGTCTATGTAAAATACTGGTCGCTCAACTGGATCTTTATCCTCAGACTCGGCCTTATGCTGCTTGTTAAAAAAGGGCCTCTCGGGCTTGTGCGCGTTATTCTCAATTCCCCCTGGGTGCTTATCCTCTTAAGGGTGAACGGCCTGTGCTGCAGGCTTGCCAGAGGAAGGAGCGGCATATATCTCGAGGCCATCTGCACAACGGTTCATACCATAACCATGACCCTGGAAGAGCAGCTTGAAGATATATTCCTTGACCATGATAACCTTGTAGTCAACGAGGACCTTGTGCCGACCGATATAGTCCGCGCGATGGGACTCAAGGCCTGGCTTCTGGAGGCCATGGGAATACTGCTTCCGATTCTTGCACCGGAGGCGGATCTCAGATACATCGACGAGGCGGAAAACGCTGGCATCAACCCCGATGCATGCAGCCTGCCCAAGGCTACAGTCGGCATGGTCCTCAAGGGGCATATGCCGAGCGGGGTAGCCCTTGTCAGTTCGAACATGCCATGCGATGCGGGAGCGGCTTCATATTCCCTTATCCAGCAGGAGCTCAAGGTGCCTATCTACAGGCTGGATGTGCCTTTTAACTTCTACAACGAACGTGCGGAAAAGCACTTTGCAGGAGATCTGAAAGACATGATAGCGTGGCTTGAGGAAAATACTCCCGGCCGCATGGACTGGAAACGCCTGCGTGAGATATGCGAGGGGCGAAACAGGATGCGCGAACTTGAGCTGGAGCTGTGGGATCTTATCAGGATCCGTCCGGCGCCTCTGGCCGGCGAGGCGGTTATATTGAGCCATCTCTGGCATTTCAACCTGATGCCCGGACACAAGACCGCAATCAGACACTATGAAAATCTTGTAAGGCTCGCGAAAAAAAATCTCGAACAGGGCATCCCCGCAACCAAAAACGAAAGATACCGTGCAGTCCTGTGGAATCCTCCCTTCTGCCAGTTCATCGACCTTCTGAACTGGGCTGAACGCACTTATGGGCTCACGCTCATCAACGACAGCATGACGTACAACAGACACAGGGCAATCGACACCTCCACCCCGGATTCAATGCTCCTTGGTCTGGCCAGTACAATCATGCAGGGGCCCATGGTAAGGCACACCAGGGGGCCGGCCGAAAACTATCTGGATGATATCTTCCGCATGTACAAGCAGTTTGACCTGGATATGGTCTGGATAGCGAATCATGTCGGATGCAAGACCGGGCAGGCGATGAACGGGATCCTCCGCGAAAGATGCCGTGCCATGAAAATACCGCTTCTTATCCTTGATTATGACCTGCTGGATAACCGTATCGTATCGCATGAAGGCATGATGAATCAGGTGGAGCATTTCATGGAGAACGTCATGAAGGCAAAGCGGCTTGATCAATAGACTCGTTCAGATGAACTTGACTTTAGACAAGAAATCCCATATTGATAAGCATTATCAATATGGAGAATTTTATGAAAGCAAAATCCGTCAAGGAAACTTCATTGTCAATGTCACACCTCATGACCCCGCAGGATGCCAATATCGCGGGCAATGTTCACGGAGGCGTCATAATGAAACTTATCGACGATGCAGCCGGTACTGTGGCTGCAAGGCATTCGACAGGAAATGCTGTTACGGCATCAATCGACAGGCTGAGCTTCTTCAGCCCTGTTTTCATAGGGAACCTCCTTACATTAAGGGCAAGCATCAACCATGTCGGCAGGACTTCAATGGAAATAGGAGTAAGGGTCGAGGCTGAAGACATCTTCACCGGTGTTGTCAGACATACAGCATCGGCTTATCTCACTTTTGTGGCTCTGGATGAAAATTTGAAACCGAAAGAAATCCCGGGGTTGATACTGGAAAACGATAACGAGAACAGACGCTACCGCGAAGCCATTGCAAGAAGACAAAACCGTCTGAATGAAAGAAAAAAGGAGGAAGCCTGCCAGAAAGGCCCGGATTCATGCAGTCTATGATTTTTTTTCAAGTTTTTTAAGACCCCATGCCTGGCGCGATTTGTCGCATTTCTCCTCGGGCAGACCGTCCGCCCATGAAAAAGGTATATCCCGGCAGACCTGTGGACGTCTCTCATAAATAGTGCAGCGGACCGCCTTGCCTATTTCTCCTTCAAGTGCAATGCATCTGGGTTCCGGGCGGTTCGTGCCTTTCATAACGGCCCTGAAATCGTTCAGCTTTTCTGTAAGCCCTGCAGGCACACCGCCCTCTTTTGCATCGTCGCATTCACCCCAGTAAAAAGATACCCTGAAATATGCACAGCAAGCACCGCATGCAAGACACGGATTATATTCTTCTCTTTTTTCTTTCATAACAAGAGGCTCATTAGACTATATCCATAAGCATAATCAAGCACGATCAGAACGCATGATATAATTATCTAAAGTAGATTATGGAATAATCCGTTATAACCATTATGGATTCAAAAGGTTTAAAGGTTTTCAGGAGGTTTCAATGAAGACTAGAATCGGCAGTATCAATGCACTGTACCCGATGCCTGTCGTTCTTGTAGGAGCCCTTGTCGGCGGTAAACCAAACTTTATCACCGTCGCACATGTAGGGATATTGAATGCCAGTGCTCCCCACCTCGTATCCATAGGTCTGGGAAAAGTACATTTTACCAACAAGGGCATAAAGGAAAACAGGACATTCAGTATAAACATCCCTTCAGAGGATATGATGCGCAAGGTCGACTACGCCGGTCTTGTTTCAGGGAAAAAAACCGACAAATCAAATCTCTTTGACATAACCACGGGTGAACTCGGAACCGCGCCCATGATAAACGAATGCCCGGTATCCATGGAGTGCAAGGTGGTAAACATTATAGAGCTCCCCACTCATGATGTTTTCATTGGAGAAATAACATCTACATATTCCGATGAATCGGTAATGAAAGGCACCCGCATAGACATCGGCAAGATACGCCCCATTCTTTTCGATATGGCAAGTCGTATGTATTATTCACTGGGACGTCCCATCGGCAATTGCTGGGATGAAAAGAACAGAACCCTTTTCGAGGAAGAGCTTCAGAACAGGGGTGAAGAAAAAACATACAAATGGAACGCACATGATTATGCCAGAAATTCCTCGGTCCAGAAGGCGTTCGGGGTCGAATTGATCGAGAAGATGCAGTTGAAAGGCAATGAATCCATCCTTGATATCGGCTGCGGCGACGGCAAGCTCACCGAAATGATCGCCGAAAGGATACCTGACGGTCATGTAATCGGCATAGACAATTCCCCGGACATGATCAGCTATGCGAAGGAAACCTATTCAAACATCCGTAACCTCAAGTTCATGCAGGTCGATGCCCAGAAGATGCTCTTTGACGATACCTTCGATATAGCTTTTTCAAATGCGGCGCTTCACTGGGTGAAAGACCACAAGGCGCTTCTTGCAGGTGTCAAGAAAGGGCTCAAACCTGGCGGCAGGATCCTTTTCCAGATGGGTGGCAGGGGCAATGTAAACGAAATCATGGCGGCGATTACAGAGACCATATCATTGCCTGAATGGAAGGAATATTTCAAGGATACAGGCTCCCCTTATAATTTTTACGGGCCTGACGAGTACCGCATGCTTCTCAAACATGCCGGTCTTGAACCGGTCAGGATGGAGCTTATCCCCAAAGAAATGAAGTTTGATTCAAGAGACGGCCTTGTAAGCTGGGTTAGGACTACCTGTCTCCCCTACACTCTTATCGTCCCTGAAGACAGGAGAGACGCCTTTATCGAAGGCATCGTTGAACTGTATCTGTCAAAAAATCCGGCCGATATTGACGGAACCATTCACCTGAAGGCCGTAAGACTTGAGATAGAAGCGACAAAACCGATTTCCAACGGCTTGATTTGAAGACCGGGCCTGCAGCAGTCTGCAGCCGGTATATTTTAATTAATAAAAATTTATTTTAAATGGAGGGGTGAAGTATGAACATGTTCGGCAGATTTACAGTTAATGCGATTTTATTTGCGGTATTTTTAATTCCTTCTGCGGCTTATCCGGCAAAATCCAAGTTCTCCATCTGGACAAAAGAAGAGATTTCAGCTCTGCCTGAAAGCTTCTTAACAGCTCAAAAAAATACTGAAAGGCAATGGAATTCATACAGGGACTCCATATCAAAGGCATACAAGTCGGAATACGGCAACGATATCAACAGCGGGTTTGACCTCTTTCTCAAAGAACAGGGCCTGCCTAAAATGGCGAATTCGAATGTATTGGAGTCAAAGAACCTGGGCCGTCCTACCGATATCGTATGGATTGAAGGGAAGCAGGCAAAGGCATTTTCCGGCCAGCCTGTATTTTCTTTGAAGATCCTTTCCTTCAGGGAAAACAGGCTTCACATAATCCCGGCTGACATCATCGAATTCACAAAAGACGGAAAAATTGTGCTTCCATTCGGTCCGGAAGCCAAC
The DNA here is from genome assembly GCA_036567785.1 of Desulfomonilia bacterium. Classification (NCBI taxonomy): domain Bacteria; kingdom Pseudomonadati; phylum Thermodesulfobacteriota; class Desulfomonilia; species Desulfomonilia bacterium. The sequence goes on from DATCTV010000002.1 coordinate 72,052, forward strand.
ATGAAGGATGCCGACGGGGTCTTGAGCGATAATGACAGGATATTCTTTATGGCAATGGATGCAGGCCACCGTATAAACCGGGATATCATAACATCCGCATACAGAAATATCGGGGCAATCCAGGAAATCGAGATATCTTCACCTTCCGAAAAGGAAAAAGCCTGGGTATATCTCGTCTCGTTTACATCCGATATACCGAAATGCGGTTTTGACCTTGTCAGCCTTTTCCCTGATGCATCAGTAATTTACACCCCGTACATGTTCATTCAGGCAAGACCTCAGAAGAACGGCGGCAGGATATACCCCACAGTCAATGTATGTTCATGGCTTATAAGCCCCGAGGCGGGCGGCACGATGGCAGATGTGCATAACAGGTTTTATATCAATATTGCCATGGCATACCGCATGGGAATAACCAAAACGCAGGATCAGGATGCATTCGATCTGAGATGGCGCGCCTGGTATGACGGACAGGTAATAGGCATGATACGCGTCTCCTGGAAGCTTTCCACACCACTAGGAATCGGCGCCCCCACGATTTTTACCGATGTCCTTATCACTCCTTTTACATTGCGCGACGAGAACTTCATTGCAACCCCCTTTGATCCTGGAATAATAATTAAAACCTATACGCAAAGCATTGGTGAAGACCTTAACCGCACAGTGCTCTCTCCCGACTCCAGGCCTGCCCTCATACTGACATCCGCGAATAAAAAAGGCTGTGCAGTCGAAGGAAAGATGAAGTCTTCCGAGGTCATTGAAGAGAAGAAGGGGACGAAAAGCTATCTCTGGCATGCCCTGACCTCCCAGTTCGGATCGATGTGCGTTATCAGCGGCCTCAATCCTTTTCTTTCCGAATATGCGAAATTCAGGCTTGAATATTTCGACGGTGCAAACAATCCCGGAAGATATATGTACGATCTTGAGCTTTCAAATTTCAAGAACCGCCAGGAAAACATGTATATCGAGTGGAATGTGCTGCCGTTCTTTAATGAAAACAACAAGCTTGATATGAAAATGCTTGACCTGGTGCTCAAGCATGCCGGCAACCCCCTGAGCATAAAAACCGGCATGGAGCAGCCGGTTCAGCTGCCCCAATTTACCCATATACCCAATATAAAGAATGAGATGAAAAACTATAAGTACTAGGAAACATATATGGACATTAAAGACCTGATTACGAATCTTGAAGACTGGAAGATGAGCTGCCTGATAGAAACAACCTCCGAATTCGGCGCATCTGCCGCGGTCATGTACAGATTCGACAATGATATGTTTGTGTTCGAAATGGGCTGGCCTAGAGACCTGCCTGACTTTCTTCTCAAGCTCGACATTTCCCGTTCGCACCCCAGGGCCCTTGAAAAGCTGAAAACCAATTTTCCCTATGCGGAAAGCATCGATATGTACCCTCACGATTTGAAGGAGATTCTCTTTTCAAACGGAACGAAGGAGATGCTTTTCACTCCGATCTTCATCAATAACAGGCTCTGGGGATGCCTTTGCATCATATATAAGGAAAACCGGCTGCACATCAATCATATCCCTGCAGCAACCGTGATAGCGGACAGGATTGCAAGACAGTTTAACCTTTACGATCTTGCTCATAAATCGAAAGAAGCTGATGACAGACTGAGAACCTTTCTTGAACTGATCGGAGAGGCCTATTGCACAATCAATGAAGACGGCATCATAACCAGTATCGCCGACAATATTGCACATTTCAATGATATGAAAAAGGAGGATATGGTCGGACAGAACTTCCTTAACTTCATTCATCCGGAAGACCATTCACGGATATTGAAGATAGTTGACATGTCAAAGCTCGGCAAAATAAACACGGAAGGCAGACTTCGGATCAGAGGCGGCAACTGGATATGGTGCAAGGCGTACTTCATGCCCATATTCGAGACCTGTGACGGCAACAAGATTTTCAGGGGTAACATCATAGTGATGATTTATATCCACGATCTCAAGACCCAGATTCTTGAGATGACCTCATCCCTTAATGAATATGAAGCATTCTTTACAAATATGGAGGCGGCCTTTATGTTCCTGGATCAGGATTATAATATCTTCAAGGCCTCACCCCAATGTTCGCGGCTGATCGGTTATGAACAGGCTTATATTCTTGGAAAATGCATGAAGGATATAATCCACCCTGAAGACATCGATAAACTTCCTGTGTTTTCAGACGAAACATCCTACAGGTTCATTGTTCCAGGCGGATGCCGGCTCCTTATGAATGACGGGACATACAGGCCGTTTTTATGTGAATTCGGACCATGTTCTATCGGAACGGGCGGCATAGTATATCCGCTCATTATCAAGAAGACAGGTGCAACACAGGGAAATGGAACATGATGCATTCATCATGAATGTGCATCACCATGACCCCGATTCCGGATACTCCCGTTACAATACCTGATAAAATAAGCCTTGAATTTTTGATATTCTGATATATCTGAAGGCATGGAAAGAAAATTCCACAAGGTCACGTTTGACAGAATACCCGAGGAAAAGCGCGAGCGCATACTGGCCGCTTCGCTTATTGAATTTGCGGCTAACGGATTCAAAGGCACAAATGTCAGCACCATAGCCAGAGCGGCAGGCATAAGCATAGGCGCGGTTTACAAGTATTTCCCGTCAAAGGAAGACCTCTTCATGACCGTTATCGATTACGGTTATCAGGACCTCGATAAAGTGCTCCTTGAGATCGTAGGCCATGAAGGCGACATCTTTGATAAAATTGAACGCATCCTAAGGGCCGCAATAAATTATTCAAGGGAAAAGCCCCAGGTGATACAGGTTTATCTGCACTGTACAACCGAAGGGCTGCCGGAGCTCGCCAAAAAAATGTCCCAGAAGATAGAAACCATATCCGCCAGATATTACAGAGAGCTTGTCGCAGAGGCTTCCCGAAGCGGGGTCATAGCACCAGATATCGATGAAGGGGCCGCAGCCTTTTTCCTTGACAGCCTGTTTCTTATCTTCCAGTTTTCCTATGCCTGTACATACTATAACGAGCGCATGCAGATCTTTGCAGGCCTCAGCGCCGATGACGACGAAACCATGATAAGCCGCTTCATGCAGTTCGTAAAAAAAGGCCTTGGCGCGAAGTTTTGAATATCCTTGTTTCAGCCGACCTGGACAATATGGCAACTGATATAGTCATTCGTACGACACTTTCTTTAATGGAAATTTCTGAATATTTTCTGGGTTCAGCAAGAATTTTTAAATTATAATTTTTCCGGTCAGGGTTTAACTGCCATAATCTTTAACCTGTGGCCCAGCAATGTATGTCTTACAACCCGATCTGTTACCTTCTCAATAGGCTTTATAATCTTATCTTGAAGCAGTTCAAACTTTGTCCTGTCTTTGTTATGATGCTTCGGAGCCAAATGAGTTCCTTTTGTCTGTATACTTATGATTTCAAAACCGGCTTCATTAAGCATTCTCTTTAGGGTCTCAGGCGAAAAAAGGTATATATGGTCATCCCCTCCGAAATATTGCCATTTTTTACCGCACATCTTCACCGAGATTGAATCGATATTCGGTGTGGACAGGACAAACAGCCCTCCAGGCCTAAGAATTCTGAAGATTTCTGAAACAACACGTTTCGGATCGGACAGATGCTCAATGACATTATTGAGTCTTGCTACATCAAAATGATTTTCCTGCAGATAGGTATCCTCGACAGGCTTGGTATGAACAGGGAAAAATTTACGGGCGTATTCTGCAATGGTTTCAACTATTTCAATCCCTTCGGGGTAATTCCAGCCTGTATCTCTTGCTGCTTTGAGAAATCCACCTGTTCCGCATCCGATATCGATGATATGCCCTTTTGTTTTATATTTCAGATATCCTCTGGCTTCCCTTTGAAGTCTGAGCATTCTTTTGCCGGAGTAATCAATTTGCGCAGTTTCATTAATCCCGTCATGCTCGCTGATGAAATTATTCCCAATTATGTTCTGGTTATTGATTATATCATCAAGCCTGGGATTAACGTAAACCAGCCCGCAGATTTTACACTTTACATGACTGAACCCGTCTTTTTCAAAAACAAGCTCAGTATTGTCAGCCCCACATAGATTGCACCTGACATATGACATGTTTGATTCAGACTCTTTGTTATGTAAATCCATTTAGTATCTATCCTTTATTGAATTAATTTGATTATAATAATTATGATCAATAGTATTAATTTCTTAACACTTATCTCATTGAAAATATACCTAATTATAAAAAGGGATTGGCTTCTATATGTTAAAAAAGAAGCCAATCCTCAAAATCTTTAAAAAATATTTGTTGAAAAAACTTTAATACAAATACTAGTATTCCTTGATAGGATTACACTTTAACAAATGTCCAGCGTTATCAACATAAGAACTATGCCCTGTACCTCCTGCAAAGCCTGTAATAACGTTTCCTGGTGGACAACATATTGTTTGAAATATATTAGCATTGGTGTCAATGATAGTAGAATTTTCATAATCAATATAAAGATTATAGTTTGATGTGAAATACCTTGATAGTATATCGTGTGGTAAATTGTACCAACGACTGTGACCAAAACCACCAGACAAGCCAATCATAACATAATTATAAGGCACAAGAGTAAGATCCCATGTATCAACGCCAGTACTTTGTCTATAGGGATCATATTTGAGAGATATGTTTATATCAGGTCTGTTAGGTGATACTATTTTACAGCATTTAATTTTATGTGGAGAATTATCTCCATCACAATGCCCCATTCCTTGTCTGATTCCTGATAGAACATATCCATCAGGACACTTGGTCATTTCATCTGTATCAACCCCAGTATCAATCTCAACACAATCAGAATATACAAAATCAGGTTGAGGTGTCTTGATAAAAATCTCAGACTGACCTCCTGTCCATTTTAATGATAAACGAGGATTCTTGGTGGGGTCCATTGGTGTTTTCCAAATTACTTCACCAAGACTTACTGTTACATTGTAGGGTTTTATTGTAATTCCCAAATGTGGGAATATGATTTTATCGTCTTGCACAATTGATGCTTTCATATCATCCTTATGTTGAGCATCATACAAATCAAAATTAAAACCTTGAAATTTTACAGGGTTAGGATATGCATATGGAATAACTGTATCAGGTTCTGTTAAACAAATCCATGGTTTTATTTCAGGAGGGTCGCAACGATTAGGAAATCGATTGTATCTTATTAGCTGTACTTGTTGTTTTGTCCTTTCTGCAACAAAATCAACAGAACACATAAATTCCATGCCTACAGCCATTGTTGTTTCATTCAATAATTTCCTTAAATCTTCTGCAATTTGTTTAGATAATGTGGTTCCCATTTTTTCAAATCGATCAATAGCTTTAATCAAAGTATCTTCCCATTGATCAGGCCATCTATCAAGAGTAGCAATAAGATCATTTAATGCATCCAACTCCCCGCATGCTGTTAATGAAAATCCTGTTACAATAACCATTGAAACAATAATAAACTTTGAAATTCCAGATTTAATTTTATTCAAACTCAACATCATATGAAACCTCCTTAATTATATTTTATTTTATATCATAATATTAATAACATATAATTATTTTTTATTCTATGCTAAAATCAATTAAAAGATTTATTTCTAAACATATTTATCTATCTGGTTTTAAATCTATGAACCTAACAATAAACCAGCCTACCAATCTTTTACGATTACGCCTATTCCCAGGCTGTTGTCGAAATGGTCATAATCGATCAGGCTCTGACCATATCCGGCAAAGTATTGCACATAGCCGTTTATGGAGTGAACCAGTGGAAAACTCAGATCCAGTTCGAGGCCGCTTCTGTTGTCATTAAGCTTCAGGTTGTTGCGAAACATGAGACCGACGGCCCAGTCTTTGTAGTGATAACCCATAACTATCTCGCCATGCCCCAGATAGTCGATTATGTCGGGATTGTCGTCATCGTCTTCATTCTCTGGAATACGCAGCCATGTTTTGAGCACCAGGTCGAAAGGCCCGCGTTCGAATCCGAAATTGGCGACTATGCGGTTCCAGCTTCTGGAAAGAGACCCGCCCAGCCCGTTGGACTGGTGATCGAAACCCACCTGGATGAATCTGTTCCTCATGATGCCAAAAATATCCGCATCCATCCTGTAGTTTATTAGAATCTCGGGCTCGTAATTTGTCTCAAGAAAAGGACATGACTCGCTTGTGTTGTAAAGTTGCCAGAAGCTCAACTGCGTATAGCCGAACCAGAGGTCAGCCTTACTCTTGAACATGCTTTCCCAGAGCTTGACCTTGAGGCTCAACTGGAATTTAACCTCTTCGTTCTGCATGTCGAAATTCGGAAAGGCCTTTTTATAGGGTTCGGTGTTCGGATTGAAGTTGTAGTCCAGAAGGAGAATGTAGTTTGCCCTGTGGGTCATTATTGCAAAGGGATTTTTTCTGCTCTCCTCATCGAGCTGCCATTTTTTCGAGAGATAGCTTATTTGTTTTTGGGACTCTTGCGTCATGGCTGTTGCTTTCTCACTGTCTGCAGACACCTCCGGCTTGAGCCTGGCTTTTTCATCATAGCAGTTAAGCCTTGCCTTATCATCAGTGATTGCCGCACAGGAATCGGGGTTCTCATCAGCCATGACGAGTACCGGCAACCCCGTCACCATAAGCAGGCATGTCAGAAAGATTGTCCTTGAAAGATTTTTGCAACGGATCATTTCGCCCTCTCATCAATCGTCCCTGCAAAAGGAACAGGCTCAAAAATTAATAAAGTAATACCTGTTACCCTGCGTATAACAATTCGATTAACAGGCAAAGAGGGGGCTTTTCAAGGTCAATATCAAAAATAGCGGTGACAGAACGAATTTACATCAATCAGAGAAATTACAAACTTTTTAAAACAAGGACTGTAAGAAAAGTAGCTGGAGACCTTTTTCAGGGTCTCCAGCTACTGTTGAACTTTCTATAAACCAAATGCGTGACCTGCAGCTTCCTGGCCGTTATATCTCACCGTAACCGTTCCTGCACCTATAGTCTTGTTGACGACTGGCAGGTTTATATTCGTAAATGTGCCCGCATAATTGCCGGTGAAGGCAAGATTCCCTGTAAACGTGCCGTTGAAGCTTGTATTGACTGTACCGGAAACCGTACCGTTAATGATAATCCTCCTGTTTCCAGTACAATCCACCGAGTGTAGCGCCGTTATGTAGATAAGAGAATCCACATAATTTGTGAATATTACCTTGATGAGCCCGCTCAATCCGCTTAGAGCAACGGTAAAGTGCACATTCCCGTCGCCGCAGGTATCATAATAGGTTTCGTCCGTACCTATGTTCGGGTTAGGATCCTGTATCATTACCCTTGCAAGAGGCGCACCCGCCGCAAGCTTTGCCACCATGTAGAATTCCTCGAGAGTGTAATCGATGCGACCCTCGTCATAGCTGCTGAGAATGCTGTTTGTATATGATGGCGATGTGCTGCATGCCTTCACCTTGTAGTATTTGAAGTTCTTGAAGTCGTTCATGATCGGACGGGCAATCAGCTCATAGGCATCAATGTTTGCAGCGGTAAGATCGGTCGGCAGGTCGGGCAGAGTTAGCGTCTCCGTCTGCATATCGTCATAGGTTGTTGTCGGAGCATCCACCGTTCCAATGAGGTTGTATGTGCCTATCGGTGAATCGGCGCGGTAGATCTCATACTTGCCCGCATTGGCCACGGCATTCCATGTTATCCTCACCCTGTCGTTCAGATTATGGTTAAGGAGCGGGTTCGTAACCGAGGTCAATATGACATCGGAAGCCTTGACGTTCTGCGGAGCAGGCAATTCCTGGGCGCATACACCGCTTGAAATTATCAGTTGAACGGTTGACCCCGGAGTCACCATCGTACCCGGGGCAGGAGACTGGCTGATCACACCACCTGCCGGAATACTGTTGCTGCACGTTGAACTTGTGCTGCATACAAAGCCTGCTGCCGTCACATCGTCGCAGCTCGCCGCATCAGGTACGGGAACCGTGCAACGGCCGTTCGAGAGGATCAGGTTGACTGTGGAGCCGTATGTTAAACCTGTACCCGGCGGCGGACTGATTCCTATCACTCCGCCCTGAGGAACTTCGTCGCTGCAATAGAACACCCTGTTGCATATGAGTCCGGCGGCAGTTATTTCCTCGCAGGTTGTTGCGTCAGGAACCGTTGCACCACACAATCCGGTTGAAATTGCCAGCTGTATTGTAGAACCGGGAAGCACCATAGCCCCTGCCTCAGGTGACTGGGTTATTACATAGCCTGCCGGCACCGTGTTGCTGCAGAGCCTGGTCCTGCTGCATACGAATCCGGCTTCCTCGACATCATCACAGCTTGTTACTATCGGGACCGGCTTCTCTATGGTGCAGGGACCCGTCGAGATCAGAAGACTCACGGTGGTGCCGGGCTGAACCATGGTACCTGCTGGTGGAGACTGCCTGATCACGATTCCTGCAGGAATCGACGGACTGCAGCTCTGCTGGATCTCGCAAACAAGTCCGGCGGCAGTTATGTCCGAACATCCGATGGCGGCAGGCACCTCAACCTCGTTCGAGCAGATGCCGCTCGAAATGGTGAGAGTCACTGTTGCTCCCGCAGGCGCGTAAATCCCTGCTTTTGGCGACTGGCTGATCACGGTCCCCTTAGGATAAGTATCGCTGCAGTTCTGCACCTTGGAGCAGACAAGGCCTGCGTTTACTATATCGTCGCAGTTATTGGCGGCCGGAACTACAGAGGGAGGCAGTTTCACGATGACCTTCCATGTTCGTTCTGCATTTACCACAAAAATTGACTTCACCTTGATTTCGTATGTGCCCAGACCGTAATCCATGCTGTTGAATGTAAATACGGCCTGAGTCGCGCCGGATACCGGTGCATCGTTCACATACCACTGGTAGGTCCCAAGGCCTTTCACATTGAACGTCTGGGTACTTCCCCATGTAAGCGGGATATTGCCCTCGGGCGGCGAGGACGAGAATATGCACCCGGCCAAAAGAACCAGCGGCATCATGATCAGAATGAGCTTCATGTTTCGCTGCATATCATGTCTCCTTTTAATGATGATCTTTATTATCCCGGGGCTTTTCCGACGCCCCTCACATTGCCTCAAACATCAGGGAAGGAGTATTCATCCCTCCCTGATAACTCATATTATTAATCCCAGACTGTGACAGAGATGTCATCGAACCACATGGCATGGGGCACCCAGGTGGCGCCGCCGTTGCCGTTGAGCCTGAAATTAAGGTTTGTTACGATCTTGTTTGCAGTCCAAGAATACTGGGTCCAGAAATTTGTACCTTCATAATTTACCCGTATTGTATCACCCTCGAAAAGACCGGAAGCAAGGCTCGGGAACTTGTCATATATCGGAGTGACTGCATAAAAGGACACCGAGTAGATATATCTCCCCGAATAGTTGGTCAGCTTGTGCCACCCGGAACCACAGTCGCCCAGGAAATTGTTGCAGTCCTTCATCCTGTATCCATAGCTCCCGGAATTCTTTTCATCAGTCGTTGTCCCTACCGGTCCCATGACCCCGTAGCTCGTAAGCACCCAAGTGTTGCCTGCACTGTCGTTCAGGGACCCGCCCTCGAAACCGGTTGTATATGTTGCCTGCGGCGTGGTGAATGTGACGGTATCGACGCTGCTGTTAATCGTTCCGTCGTCCACGACCAGGCTTATCACATAGGTTCCCGGTACATCCAGGGTTATTACCGGATTGACCGTCAGCGGGTTTGATATGATTGCTGAGCTGCCTGACGGTTTTGTGGTGAGTGTCCATGTATAATGCAGCGTGTCTTCAGGGTCGAGGTCGGAAGAGCCTGATCCGTTAAGCTGCACCACCCTGTTCGCAAAGCGAACTGACTGATTGGCGCCGGCCTCGGCCACAGGGGTGTTATTTGTCGCGTTTATCTGCACGGTATCCTGCAGACTGTAGTCCTCGCCGTCATATACCACGAGTCCCAGTGTGTATATGCCCTTCCTGTCAGGCGTAAATGTCGGATTGTATATTGCCGGATTGGAGAACGAGGCGGTGCTTCCTGCCGGGGCCGTGACAACCGTCCACGCATAGGTAAGCGTATCCCCGTCAAGGTCCGAGCCGTTGCCGCTAAGCTGCACCAGATGATTATTGAGTATGTTGACGTCGATTCCCGCTTCCGCCACGGGAACATGATTTGTGGTCGTTACAGTGACAGTGTCGGGAACACTCGAGATGTTCTCGTCGTCCTTAACAGTGAGGCTGAAGGTGTAGATGCCCTTCTTGTCAGGCGTGAATGTCGGGGTCACTGCAGTCGAGCTTGAGAGTGTAGCCGTACTCCCATCAGGACGTCCGGTTATTGTCCACGCATAGGTCAGCGGGTCGCCGTCCGGGTCATAGCTGGCACTGCCGTTGAGCTGTGCCGTCTGGGTGAACGGGATGGTGATGGGATTGCCGGCCACTGCAACCGGTGTGTGGTTCGAGCAGGTGACCGTTACAGTGTCTTCAGCAGTGAGATCGCCGTCGGTGACGACCAGCTTGATCACGTATCCGCCCTTCTTGTCAGGCGTAAAGGTCGGCTTGTCGCTCGTGGGGTTGACGATCTGCGCGTTACTGCCGCTCGGCCTGTTGATTACAGTCCATGTATAGGTCAGCGGCGTACCGTCAGGGTCGGTGCTTAAGCTGCCGTCAAGATTTGCCGTGCCGCCAACGTCGGAGATCGTTATGTCATCTCCAGCATGAGCGACAGGTGCCGTGTTGAAGACTTCGATGATTACAGTGTCTATACCGCTATTGAATGTGCCGTCGTTTACGACCAGCCTTATTGTATAAACTCCTTTCCTGTCCGGCATGAAACTGGGATTGACACTGGTCGGGTCCACCAGCGTAGCACCGCTGCCCGCAGGCATGGTCTCCATCGACCATTGATAAGTCAGCGGGTCATGTTCGGGATCGCTGCTGGCGCTGCCGTCGAGAAGCACGACGTTGCCGAACAGGACTCTCTGGTCAGGACCTGCATTGGCAGTCGGCGGGAAGAAACTCGTACCGACATTAATGACAACTGCATCGGCCGCGCTGTTCTGCTCGCCGTCGTTTACTATAAGCCGGATTGTGTATGCACCTTCCTTGTCAGGGGTAAAGCTCGGGTTTACGGTATATTGGCCAACAAGTTCCGCAGAACTGCCCGCCGGCCTGGATACCATGCTCCATAGATAGACCAGAGAATGGGCCTCGGGATCCGAGCTTGCGCTGCCGTCAAGATAGACGTTGTTGCCGAAATAAACATTCTGATCAGGACCTGCATTTGCGATCGGAGGCATGTTGTAGTAGACCTCGACCGTCCATTCCTTTGTCAGTATCTTGTTCTGGAGCTGATCCTTGGTCTGAACCCTGAACTTGTTAGTACCCTTGTCAAGTACTTCCGCAATATAGGTGTAGGATGATCCTGAGACCCCGCTTAAGAGGGTATCGTTCTTATACCATTCATAGGGGCCGTTCATCGCACCGTTCACTTTGAACGTCTGCGATTCGCCAACCTTCAATGTAATGACTGAAGTCGTCGATGGACTTACTGACATGATGCAGCCGCTCAACCACAAGGCCGTTAAAAACAGCGTGGCCAACACCAAATAGCATCTCTTCATTGTATCCTCCTGCATTTGATTTTTTTTCATGCCGCCCTATTGGAGGCATGTTAATTCCTTCCTAACAATCCAAAATTTCTGTTTCAAAAAATCTTTAACCGGTTACAAAAAGGGAAAGCCTGTGCCTTCCCCTTTTACCAAGCTGAATCTAATTCCATAGAGTTACACTTATATCATCGAACCACATGGCATGTGGTAACCAGGCGCCACCCCCGTTGCCGTTGAGCAGGAAATTAATATCTGTTACTACCCGGTTTGGAGCCCATGAATACTGCGTGTAGAAGTTGACGCCGGTATATGCGACCCTCTGTGTAGCCCCCTCGTACAGACCGGCTGCAAGATTCGGAAACTTGTCGTATGTTGGTGTAACAGCCCAGTATGACACCGATATCACGAATCTGCCTGTATAATTGGTCAATTTATGCCAGCCTGACCCGCAGTCACCCAGGAAATTGTTGCAGTCTTTCATCCTGTAGCTGTAGCTTCCTGTATGGGCTTCTGCATCATAAGCCCCGACAGGACCCATGATCCCGTATGAGGTTGGAGTCCATGCATTGCCGCCGCTGTCGTTCAGGGAGCCGCCCTCGAAACCGGTGGTGTAAGTGGCCTGTGACGTGGTGAGCGAGACGGTATCAGCTGCACTGTTCGTCTCGCCGTCGTTGACCGTAAGGCTGATCACGTATGTGCCGGGCAGATCCAGAGTAATAGTCGGATTAACTACGGTTGTACTGGAAAGGACTGCAGAGCTTCCTGACGGACTCGATGTAACTGACCAGCTGTAGGTAAGCGGGTCGTTGTCAAGGTCGGAGCTGCCGCTTCCGTTGAGCTGGACCGTGCGGTTCGCATACCTTATTGCGGTCTGATTGGCGCCTGCTTCAGCTGTCGGAGCGAAGTTTGCCTGTCTGGTGAGTATCATCGTATCAATGGTGTAGGTCGTGCCGTCATAGACCTGGAGCTGAATTGTGTAGACTCCTCCCTTGTCCGGCTTGAAGGTTGCGCCGTTAAGGCTTTCCGGGTTGGAGATGACGGCTGTGCTGCCGGAAGGCGCTGAAAAGACCGACCACATATAAGATAACGAGTCACCGTCAGGGTCGGAGGCGGTTCCGCTGAGGCTTGCTGTAACGCCCTTGTTGATTGTCTGGTCGTTACCGGCCCATGCATAAGGTGCACGATTGGGAACGGTAATGCTCATACTGTCAGGAGAACTGTATTGCACGCCGTCATCAACGACAAGCTGTATCACATATGTGCCCTTCATATCCGGCGTGAACGTGGGCTTCATGACATATCTGTTTGAAAGCACGGCCGCACTTCCGGCTGGCGCAGAGGTTATGGTCCACACGAAATTGAGCGGCTGGCTTTCCGGGTCGTAGCTGGCACTTCCGTCCAGCTGCGCCGTTGTACCGAGATAGATGCTGTTCTGGTCCGGGCCAGCCGAAGCAACTGGCAGGTTATTATAGACCGTCAGCATGACGGTATCCTCTCCTGAAAGATCGCCGTCGCTCACGATCATTCTGAACACATACACGCCTATGACATCGGGAGTAAAAGTCGGGTTAAGAATTGCAGGATTTGACAGCGCAGCAGAGCTTCCATAAGGGGCTGAAACGATTGACCAGGAAACGGTAAGCGGCGAACCCTCGGTGTCCATACCACTGCCGCTGAGCTGGACTGCCTGACCTCCGCCGGTAAAGAACAGATCAATGTTGTCCCCTGCCTCGGCTGTCGGGGCATTGTTGTACACCACCAGCTTGACTGTATCAGCCACACTGTCGTCTTCACCGTCATTTACGATCAGCTGGAATACATATTCGCCCTTCATGTCCGGCAGGAATGTAGGGTTTGCTATCGCTGGGTTGGAGAGCACAGCAGAGCTGCCCTCAGGCCTTGAGAGAATTGTCCACGAATATGCTAGCGGGTCACCGTCAAGATCGGTTCCACTCCCGTTAAGCTGAGCCGTGAAATCGGGGAAGGCAATGGACTGGTCATCACCCGCCTCGACCGTTGGCGCATGGTTTGTGATGCTTATGATGAACGTGTCGGGCGCACTCACAAGTTCGCCGTCGCTCACGATCAGCTGCACCGTGTATCTTCCTTTCTTGTCCGGGGTGAACTGCGGATTGATAATCGCCGGATTTGAAATCAAAGCCGTGCTGCCTGCAGGCCTTGATATGATGGACCATGAATAGGTAAGAGTATCTCCGTCAGGATCATGGCTCAGGTTGCCGTTCATGTGCACGGTGGTGCCCAGCGATATGGTGATATCGGAGCCTGCCTCGGCAACCGGAACGTTGTTCGAGGATGTCAGCGTCACTGTATCCTCGCCTGAAAGATCGCCGTCGCTCACGATCAGCTTGAAGACGTATGAGCCTTTCCTGTCCGGTGTGAAGCTGGGCTTCGCGGCGGTATCATTGGATAGTGCAGCAAGGCTCCCAGCAGGTTTTGAGATGATAAGCCACAGATAGGTTACCGGGGTGCCGTCCGGGTCGTTGCTGAGGCTGCCGTCAAGTGTTGCAGTGCCTCCGAACGGAATCGTCATGTCGGTCCCGGCATCAGCAACAGGCGCGTTGTTGAAAACGTAAATGTCCATTGTATCCTGTCCGCTGGTAAGCACACCGTCAGAAACTGTCAGTCCTATTACGTAATGTCCCTTCCTGTCCGGCGTGAAGCTGGGTGTCTTGCCGGAAGGATCAGATATCTGAGCAATGCTGCCGTCAGGCTTTGAAATAATCGACCAGGCATAGCTTAATGGTTCATTTTCCGGGTCTGAACTCAGACTGCCGTCCAGGTTAACGGTCGATCCCAGCAGAACTGTCTGGTCAGGACCTGCATTTGCAGACGGCGGGAAGTTGCTGAGATAAGCGGTTATTGTCACGGTATCCGAGGCAGATTTCTCACCGTCGCTCACGAAGAGTATCAAGGTGTAGCCTCCTGCTATGTCAGGTTTAAAGGTTGGTCTTGCTGCAGTCGGGTCTGAAAGGGAGACCGTGCTGCCTGCAGGTTTTGCCGTGAAGTACCATGTATATGTCAGCGGCATGTCTTCGGGGTCAGAGCTCAGGCTGCCGTCAAGCTGAACAGTTGTCCCGAGAAGGATGTTCTGGTCATTGCCGGCCTCTGCGACAGGCGGCAGGTTTCTGATTACTTCAACCGTCCATGACACGGCAAGGGTCTGATTGGTCATGCTGTCCACGGTCTGTACCATGAGGGTGAATTTGCCCACATCCCCGTTGACCGCGGTGTATGTATATGAGGAGGCGGTGGATACACTGACGAGTCTGGTGTCCTTGTACCACCTGTATTGTCCGTTTAGCGAACCCGTCACTTTGAAGGTTTTGCTCTCGCCCACCTTAAGAGTGACAGTCGAATTCTTGGCCGGGCTGGTGGAAAGGATGCAGCCGGCAAGGCTTGCAGCCAGTATGGTAATAAGGGATATGAGAACCAGTTTCCTTTTCATTGCATCCTCCTGAAAAATTTATCTGCATGCGGCCCGAAAAGGCCACATGCATCCATTTTTAAAGCGTCTGAAATTTTTGTTTGCCCAACTTTTATCAAAGCTTCCTCTCATCAAATCTTCAGGGGAAGGCTCACGCCTTCCCCTATGTTTTTTCCAACTACATTTAATCCCATATTGTGACGGAGATATCGTCGGAGTACATAGCATGGGATATCCAGGTTGCTCCGCCTGTGCCGTTCATCCTGAGATTGATATTCGTGACTACCCGGTTGGGAGCCCATGTGTACTGTGTCCAAGAGTTTTTACCTGGATAATGGACACGTTCGGTAGTACCCTCGAAGATACCCGCCAGGTCAGCCGGAAACTTTTGTGAAGTAGGAGTATAGAACCAGGCGCTTACCGATATTACGAATTTGCCAGTATAATTGGTCATGGAGCTATAGCCTGAACCGCAATTGCCAAGGGTATTATTGCAGTCCTCTATATGATAACCATATGACCCCGAGCGTTTTTGGGCAGTATCAACTGCGCATGTGCCCATGTTCGAACTGGTATACAAAGTCCATGCGTTGCCACCGCTGTCCAAATTGGAAGGAGCCTCCCAACTTGTTGTGTATGTGGCCTGGGACGTGGTGAGGATTATCGTGTCGGCAGCACTGCTCACTGTGCCGTCATCCACAATAAGCTGGATGGTATATGAACCTGGCAGGTCAAGCGTGATGGTCGGGTTCACAATCGTGGTGCTGGATAGTGTAGCTGAGCTACCTGTGGGTCTTGAAGTTACCGACCATGAATATGTCAAAGTATCGCCATCCAGGTCTGAGCTCCCGCTACCGCTGATTTGCACAGTCCGGTTGGCGTATTTGACAGCGGTTTGGTCTGCCCCTGCATTTGCGGTCGGCGCCCGATTTGGCACACTCAAGGTCATGGTGTCTGTGCCACTTGCTGTGCCGTCGCTCACGTTCAATTGCAGGACATACGTACCCTTGCTGGTTGGTGTGAAGGTCGGTCCGGGTATATTGGGGTTGGAGAACTGGGCGCTACTCAGGTTCGGACCGGAAGAGACAGACCATGTATAAGTCAGGGTGTCTCCGTCAGCATCGCTTCCGCTGCCGGCCAGAGTGGTTGCCTGGCCCTTGTAAGTCGATTGGTCGTTGCCAGCCTCGGCCGTCGGTGCACGGTTGGGAACGGTCACGGTCAGAGTGTCTGTAGCATTCGCCGTGCCGTCGCTTACTGCCAGCTGCAGCACATAAACGCCTTTGCTGTTCGGTGTAAAGGTCGGGCCCGCAATGCTGGGATTGGAGAATTGGCTGGCGCTTGTGTTGGGTCCGGAAGAGACAGACCATGAATAAGTCAGGGTGTCTCCGTCAGCATCGCTTCCGCTGCCGGCCAGAGTAGTTGCCTGGCCCTTATAGAGCGGATTCACGTCAGGGCCGGCCTCGGCAGTCGGTGCGCGGTTAGGTACGGTCACTGTCAGAGTGTCGGTAGCATTCGCCGTGCCGTCACCAACTGTCAGCTGCAGTACATAAACACCCTTGCTGTTCGGTGTAAAGGTCGGACCCGCAATGCTGGGATTGGAGAACTGGCTGGCGCTTGTGTTGGGTCCGGAAGAGACAGACCATGCATAAGTCAGGGTGTCTCCGTCAGCATCGCTTCCGCTGCCGGCCAGAGTGGTTGCCTGGCCCTTGTAGAGCGGGTTCACGTCAGGGCCGGCCTCGGCAGTCGGTGCGCGGTTGGGTACGGTAATGATCATGGTGTCGGTCACGGTGTTGACGCCGTCTGTTACGCTCAGCTGAAGCGTGAACGAACCCTTCCTGTCAGGTGTGAAGCTGGTGCTGAAGCTGTTCGGGCTCACTGGCTGCGCAGTGCTGCCTGACGGTCGGACTGTCACTGTCCATGTCGGCGTAAGTGTCTGGTTCTCCGGGTCGGTTGCGCTGCCGGTGAGTGTTGTTGTCTGGTCCTTGTAGACTGTCTGATCGTTTCCGGCATTGACCGTCGGCGCGACATTGTAGGCCGTTATCGTTACATAATCTGCAGTGCTGAGATGCAGCCCGTCTGATACGACCAGACTGATCAGGTAATCACCAACCTTGTCCGGAGTGAGCGTAGGCGTGACCGATGTAGGATTAGCAATGATGGCGCTGCTTCCGGAAGGTGACGATACAATCGTCCACGAATATGTAAGGTTGTCGTTCTCAGGGTCGTGGCTTCCGCTGCCGTCAAGGGTAGCTGTTGCGCCGAGCCCGTCGAAGAAAAGGTTCTGGTCGGGACCTGCCTCGGCGGTCGGCGCCTCATTGGGAACTGTCACAGTAACATTGTCGGTTACGCTGTTGACACCGTCGGATACGGTCAGGGTAACCACGTAATCACCAGTCTTATCTGGTGTGAAGCTCGGAGTCAGGCTTGCAGCATTAGATAGAGTTGCATTGCTGCCTGTCGGCCTTGAAGTAAACACCCAGGAGTATGTCATCGGCTGTGATTCAGGATCGGACGCACTCCCGATCAATGTCACCAGTGTGTTCCATTGAGCCGTCTGGTTATTGCCCGCCTCAACTGTCGGCGCTACGTTATAGGCTGTGATCGTCACTGAATCAGCTGCGCTCACGTTGACGCCGTCGGAAACGACAAGGCTGATCAGGTAGGTGCCCTTCATGTCTGGAGTCAGCATCGGCTTCTCCGCATTGGGGTCAGAGAGCGAGGCGCTGCTGCCAACCGGAGCGCTGACAATAGTCCAGTGATAGGTCAGCGGGTCGTTCTCAGGATCGTGGCTTGCGCTTCCATCAAGCGTTGCGGTCAGGCCCGTGCCGAAGAAGATGTTCTGGTCGGTACCCGCATCCGCAATAGGCGTATTGTTAGGAACAGTTACGGTGACGCTGTCAGATGCTGTGTTGACGCCGTCTGATACTGTAAGTGTGATTATGTACACACCCGTCTTGTCAGGTGTGAAGCTGGGGCTGACGGTCGTGGCACCCGTAAGCGTTGCATTGCTGTTGGTCGGCCTTGATGTGAAGGCCCATGAATAGGTCAGTGCGTGCAGCTCGGGATCATAGCTTCCACCGCCGTTCAGCGTTACGAGAGTATTCCATGCTGCGGTCTGATTGTCGCCGGCCTCGGCATGCGGTGCCTGGTTTGTCGCATTTATGATAACGGTGTCCGGTGAGCTGAACAGTTCGCCGTCGGATACGACTAGGCTTACCGTGTATGAACCTTCCTTGTCGGGCAGGAATGTGGGGTTGACTATTGTTGAGTTGGATAGTGCCGCAGTGCTGCCTGCCGGGCGCGATGTAATTGTCCAAGCATAGGTGAGCGTCGTGTCCGGATCCTGGTCTGAGCTGCCGCTTCCGTCAAGATGAGCCACATCGCCATAGCCGTAAACAAGGCTGATGTCGCTTCCCGCATTGGCCGTCGGGGCATGGTTAGATGCAGTAATTGTGACCGTGTCAGAAGAACTCGTGTTGACACCGTCGGAAACCACCAGGCTGATAACATAGGCGCCGGACTTATCAGCAACAAAGGTCGGGGCTATGGTGTCTGCACCTGCAAGTGCCGCAGAGCTTCCTGACGGAGTGGAAATCATAGTCCACGCATAGGTCAGGGTATGGCCCTCAGGGTCGGTGCTCCCGCTGCCGTTCAGATGCACAGTCTGGTTGAAGGAGACATTCTGGTCAGGACCGGCGTTTGCTGTGGGCGGATCATTATATGCAGTCACCTTTACCGTATCAGGGGTACTGTTCAGGTATCCGTCGTTCACGGTCAGACTGATGGTATAGTCTCCCTTCTTATCAGGTACGAATGACGGGTTGACCGTGCCGGGATTGGTAAGGTCTATGACGCTTTGGGGCGGAGCGGTCAATATCACCCATGAGTATGTCAGGCTGGAGCCGTCGGGATCCGAGCTTGCGCTGCCGTTGAGTGTGGCAGCCGCCCCGTAGCCGAAGATTACGCTCATGTCAGGTCCTGCATCCGCAATCGGGAAGTGGTTTATGACCGTGATCGTGAGGGTGTCCGCAGCGCTGCTGAAGGCCCCGTCGGATACCACGAGGCTGATTACATATACACCTACCTTGTCGGGAGAGAAGGTAGGATTCATCAGCGTCGGGTTGGATATGAGGGCAGTACTCCCGGCAGGGGCTGAATCGACATTCCAGAAGTATGAAACGATCAGGGAGCCATTGGGGTCGAAGCTGGCGCTTCCATCGAGGTTTGCAGTCTTTCCGGGGAAGCCGAGTTCCTGGTCCGCTCCGGCTATTGCCATTGGGGCATCTCCCACCGTCACGGTGACGGCATCGGGAGTGCTGTAATCGTACCCGTCGAACACGACAAGTGTAATAACATACTGCCCTTCCTTGTCAGGGGTCAGGCTTGGATTTACACTATTCGGGTTGGTAAGTGAGGCATGGCTGCCGGAAGGTGCCGTTACTATCGTCCACGCATAGGAAAGCGGCAGACCTGAAGGTGCATGGCTGGCGTCTCCGTTGAAGTTTGCCGTTATTCCGGGGAAGCTGATGGACTGGTCAGGGCCGGCCTCTGCCGTAGGGGCATTGTTGATTGCGGTTATTGTAAGGCTGTCAGGGGCACTGTAAAGGTCGCCGTCTGAGGCTACAAGACTGATCACATATATACCGGGCAGATCGGGTTTTATCGACGGATTTACCACGTTTGCGTCCGGGAGAAGCGCCGCTGTGCTGCCGTAAGGTGCACTTGTTACCGTCCAGTGATAGCTTAGCGTGGTGCCTTCATCCGGGTCTGAGCTGGCACTGCCGTCAAGATGGACCGTCTCGCCGGAGCCGAATGTGAAGCTGTAGTCAGGTCCGGCCTCAGCTGTCGGTGCATTATTGTAAACATTGATCGTCATTGTATCCTGCATGCTGTCAGTCTCGCCGTCGTTTACGGTAAGCCCGATAACATAAGTGCCCTTTACGTCCGGCGTGAATGTCGGGTTGGCTATTGTGGTGCTGGAAAGCGCTGCGCTGCTGCCTCCCGGACATGAGATGATCGTCCACTTGTATGTCAGCGGGTCGCTGTCAGCGTCTGTCCCGCTGCCGTTCAGATGAGCTGTGCGGAAGAAGATCAGGTTGATGTCGTCACCAGCCTCGGCAACAGGGGCATGGTTTGTAGTCGTGACTACCACATCATCAGGCGCGCTTGACAGGAGTTCGTTATCAGTAACCACCAGGCTCAGAGTGTAGATACCCTTCCTGCTGGGGGTGAATACGGGTCTTGCGGCAGATGAACTCGAGAGCTGTCCCATGCTTGTGTCAGGACCTGACTTTATTGTCCATGCATATGTCAGGGGGTCGCCGTCAGGGTCCGAACTGGCGCTGCCATCTAGATGAGCGGACTGCCCGAATTCGATCGTGACATCAGCCCCGGCATTGGCCACCGGTACATTGTTCGATGATGTCACAATCACCGAAGCATTGGCCGAGAGATCGCCATCGCTCACGGTCAGCGTGAACACATAGGCACCCTTTTTATCAGGGGTAAAAGTTGGCGCCGGGCTATAAGGATCAGAGAGTACAGCCATACTTCCTGCAGGAGCTGTAGTACGTACCCAGGAGTACGACAGGGCGTCTCCGTCCGGGTCAGAGCTTGCACCTCCGTTGAGCCTTGTAGTTTCGCCCTGTAGGATTGTCACATCGAGGCCGGCATTGGCAATCGGGGCATTGTTGGTCACCATGACAGTAAGAGTGTCCTTGCCGCTCGAAAGTTCTCCATCACTAACTATAAGTCCAATCACATAGGTACCTGTCTTGTCAGGAACGAATGTGGGCGATACGGTTGTTGGATTGGCGATCCACGCCGCGCTGCCCGATGGTTTTGATTCTATCGTCCAGGCATATGAAAGCGCCTGATTTTCAGGGTCCGTGCTCCCCGAGCCGTTAAACGTCACAGTTCTGAAGATGTGAACAGTCTGGTCAGGGCCTGCATCGGCAGTGGGCGGATAATTGAGGATGTATGCACTGACAGTCGCGGTATCAGTTGCTGTTTTTACGCCATCGCTTACTATAAGCTGTATCGTATATCCTCCGACCTTGTCAGGAGTGAATGTCGGTCTTGCGGTATAGGGGTTTACAATGGAGGCAGTGCTGGCGGCAGGGCGGGTAAGAACAGACCATGTATAGGTCAGGGGCTTGCCTTCAGGGTCATAGCTGGCGCTGCCGTTGAGGTTTACGACGCTGCCCAGTGTAACAGGTGCATACGTGCCTGCTTCGGCAACCGGCGGCATATTATCAATAACATTCACGTTCCATTGCTTTGAAATGATATTGCCTGTAAGCTTGTCCTTTGTCTGCACCTTGAGTATGAATATCCCGGTATCTTCTTCCAGGGCGGTATAGGTGTAGGAAGCCTCCGTAATCCCGGGGATTACTACATTGTTTTTGGACCATTCATAAGGGCCGTTCATTGAACCTTTCACGGAAAAGGTCTGTGATGCACCTATATGTATGGAAACCGGTGTTGTGGTAGAAGGACTAGTGGAAATTATACAGCTGCTCAACCACAAAGTGACAATAGATACCACAGCTAGAAATATTACATTCCTTTTCATAACCCCCCCTGGAAATGTATTTGTTGTATGTAGAGTTCTGTAGTTAACAGATCAGAAAATCCGGAATTTTTTTTACCCTGAATAAGGAAATTGAGAGGCAGGCTGAATTTTTCTTCCCCTGGAATCCTCATAAATTCAATAAACATATGACCTCTATAAATAAGATGTCATATAGTACAAAATCTTGGGAAATAGACCCCATATAAAAAAAGGAAAATGAAAACTGAATATAAATAGTTTTCTTAATTATATATAGATATTTAATTAATGATTTAATTTGTATATGTCAATATTTTAATTTACAGTCTTAAAAAGGTTTTATGTTTCTCACAGCAGATAAACTGAAAGAAAGCTGGCGGGAGACCCAAAAAAGGTCTCCCGCTAATTATAGACTTTATAACCTTGCTAGAAACCAAAAGCATGGCCGTTGAGCGTTTCACCATTGTATATTACAGAAGTTGTACCTGTCTGAGGTTCCTGGTTCACTATTGGAATCGAAATATTCGTAAACTTGCCAGCAAAATTACCTGTGAATGCAATCGAACCTGTTAATGTGCCGTTGCCGCTCAAGGAAACTGTACCGCTGGCCGAGCCGTTCATGATCATTCTCCTGGTCCCGTTGCAGTCAATGGTGCCGGGAGGGTAGATGAAATTCTGAGAATCGATATAATTTGTGAATGTTACTGTGAGAAGACCACTCAGTCCGCTCTGGGTTACTGTAAAGTGAACATTCCCGTCACCGCACGGATCATAGTATGTTTCATTGGTTCCTAAACCAACGCTCGGGTCCTGAAGCATGACCCTTGTCAAAGGATTCCCGGCTGTCAGTTTCGCGACAGTGAAGAATTCTTCCAGGGTATAGTCCATACGACCCTGGTCATAGTTGCTGAATTCGCTATTGGTGAACATTGGCGATGAACTGCAGGCCTTGACTTTAAAATACCTGTAATTCTTGAAGGCGCTCAGTATAGGACGTGCTGCAAGTTCATAAGCGTCAAGGGCAGCAATTGTGAGTGGTGACGGCAAAACCGGGAGGTTGAGTGTTTCAGTCTGCATGACGTCATATGATGTGGCAGGTGCTGTGGCCGATCCCACAAGAGTGTATGTGCCTTCAGGGGTGTCGGAACTGTATATATCATAGGATGTCGCATTCGTAACCGCATTCCAGGTTACCCTGATCTTGTTGTTAAAATTATGGTTCAGGAGAGGATTCGTGACTGAGGTCAGCACAACATCCGAGGCCTGTACATTCTGAGGCGGCGGAAGTTGTGTCGTACATATGCCGCTGGAGATGACCAGTGTCACTGTGGAACCTGGATCTACAAGTGTTCCTGCAGCCGGAGACTGGCTTATAACACCGCTGGCGGGCACTGTATTATTACAAACTGTGCTCGTTTCGCATACCAGACCTGCAGCCTCAATCTGGGCACAACTCGTTGCATTAGGAACCGCAAGAGTACAACCCCCGCTCGATATCTTCAGATTAACCGTGGAACCCGGCTGTACGCCTGTCCCAGCGGGCGGACTCAAGCTTATTACACCACTTTCGGGCACTGTATTGCTGCACACCGTTGTCTGAAGGCATCTCAACCCGGCTGCCTCGATTTCAGCGCAGGACGTGGCTGCAGGAATTATCACCGGACACGGGCCGTTTGATATATTCAGCACTACTGTAGAACCGCCAAGTACCATCGTGCCCGGTGCAGGAGACTGGCTTACAACATGACCGGCCGGTACCGTATTGTTGCACACAGAGGTAGTGCTGCATACAAGTCCGGCGTTTGTGAGGTCGGAACAGTTCGTAGCCGCCGGCACGGGTATCTCTGTCGTGCATGAGCCGCTCGACATGGTCACTGCAACCGTTGTGCCGGGATAGACCATTGTACCCGCTGCAGGGTACTGGTTGACTATCTGGCCAAGAGGAATCTCCTCGCTGCACTCGGTGTACAGGGTCGGGCTGCATATAAGGCCTGCCGCCTCAATATCTTCACAGGTCTCGGCTTCCGGAACCGGAATCTCTACCGTACATGGCCCGCTCGAAATTCTCAGGGTTACTGTTACGCCTGCTTTTACCATTGTACCTGCAGCCGGAGACTGGCTGATCACATGGCCTTCAGGGACTGTACCGCTGCAGCTCAATTCCGTGTTGCATACCAGGTTTGCAGCCATGATATAGCCGCAGTTCAAGGCTAGAGGGACTTTTACCATTGGGTCGGTTACCGTAACGGTCCATGAACGCTCAGCCTCAGGGAATATGCTGAATTTGGCCTTTACCTTGACCACATAAACGCCCTTGGGATGTATCTGAAATGTGTAGCTGGAGTTCGTTTCACCAGGCTGGGCAATATCGTCAATATACCACTGAATTTTGCCACGGGCATTGACACTAAAATCCTGGCTTGTGCCCCATGTCAAAGATATGGGACCCTCAGGTGGGGTGGATGATAAGATGCATCCTGTAAGAACAAGAAGCGGTATCATGACCGGAAGGAGCTTAATGATTCGCTGCATGTTAAACCTCCGTAAATAATAAAAAGCCTTAATAGCTGGCCTTTACTGCAAACCCTATTGCAAATGTAGGGAAGGACTGACAGTCCTTCCCACTCATTTTTATTAAGCTTTAATCCCAGACAGTGAAAACGATGTCGTCAATAAAAACTCCGTCGGTGCCCCAAAAGCTGTCGAAATAGAATCCAACCTTTGTGATAGCCATATCTGGGGTGTAGCTTTTCAAATACCATGTGTTTCCGCTGTCTCCTCGAATATCCGCATACTTGCTGTTATTAAAGTAAAGGGACGTTTTGAGGGCGCTCATATTTGCCGCATAGCCGCGGAACTGGAAACTTATCTGGATGAGATAGGTGTTGGTGAATGTCCTGCTAAGCATGAGCGTGTTTCCACCGGCCCATGCACCCTGTGCCCAGAAGCTGTAGTTTCCGGAATAAGGCTCCTCATCATCGACATTTATGGTGCCCCAGCTTCCGCTGCTATCCTTGCTCCAAGGTGCGAGCACACCATCATCCCAATTTTCAACAATCGTTTCCTGGAATGTAGTAAGGGTTACCGTGTCGGCAGCACTGTTTACCGTGCCGTCGTTCACTATGAGCTGGATTATATATGTTCCCGGTTTGTCTGGCTTGAAGGTAGGGTTCACGATGTTGGCATTGGAAAGCGCCGCCGTACTCCCGGAAGGTCTGCTTGTTACCGACCATACATAGGTCAGCGGGTCGCCGTCAGGATCCATGCTTGCGCTTCCGTTGAGCTGCTGCGTGACGTTGTAACGGCAGCCCGGGATGTCAGCGCCCGCATCTGCTGTCGGTGTACGGTTCGATACGGTAACTTTTACCGTATCGGCAAGACTGTAATCCTGGCCGTCAAACACGATCAGCTGTATTACATAATCGCCTTTTTTATCGGGTACCAAGGTCGGATTTATGATGGCCGGGTTTGAAAGTGTTGCAACACTGCCAGCAGGACTGGATATGATCGTCCAGGCATAGGTAAGCGGGTCGCCGTCAACATCATAACTGGCGTTTCCGTTAAGATGTACCGTGGTATTGACATAACCGAAAGTGTCATTGCCGGCTTCCGCAATTGGCCTGTGGTTGGTGGTGGTGATGGTCATGAAATCCGGTGCACTGTAGAACTCACCGTCAAATACGATAAGCCTTATCGTGTATACCCCCTGTTTGTCAGGCTTGAACGTCGGTTCCATACCTGTCGGATTAGTAAGTGTTGCAATACTGCCGCCGGGTCTGTTTGTTATTGCCCAGTCATAAGCAAGTGAGTCTCCATCAGGATCGGAACTGAGAACCCCGGTGAGCATTACTGTACCACCGAAGGCTACGATGACATCACTGCCTGCATTTGCTACCGGCGCATGTTTTGTGGTGGAAATCTGAACTGTATCCTCACTGCTCAGGTCGCCGTCGCTTACCACCAGCTTCAAAATGTATACGCCACGTTTGTCAGGTGTGAAGGTCGGGTTTACTAATGTGGAATTGGTAATCGTTGCAATGCTGCTGGCCGGTGCTGAATTGACCGTCCATGTATAGCTTAGTGTTGTTCCATCAGGATCTCCACTTAAGCTCCCATCAAGATAAGCAGTTGAACCGAAATCAACGATTGCATCACTGCCTGCGTTTGCTACAGGCGCATTATTGTAAACGGTGATTTTAACGTAACTGAGCCCGCTGCTTGAAGAACCATCATTCACAACCAGACTGAACAGATAATCACCCTTTTTGTTGGGCATGAAGGTCGGATTGACAATTGTTGGATCAGAAAGCACTGCCTGACTGCCAACCGGTTTATTAACAAGAGCCCAGTAATAAGTCAGCGGATGGCCTTCAGGATCGTAACTGGAGCTTCCATCAAGCTGAACGACATTGCCAAAGAGCACATTTGCATCAGGACCCGCATTTGATACCGGAGGGATGTTTATGTTGTAAACATTGACAATAACAATTGACGGGTCACTGGTCTTGACTCCGTCACTTACGTACAGTGAGACTGTGTAAGAACCCTCGACATCGGCTATAAAAGTCGGATTCACTATGCCGGGATTGGAAAGGGTTGCGGAACTACCAGCTGGTTTAGCTACAATCTCCCAGAGATAGTTGAGCGGCTGGCCTTCGGGGTCACTGCTCAAGCTTCCATCAAGTTGCACAAGATCAGAACCGGTAAAAGGATGAATATTTATCGGCGATGATCCTGCGTTCGCAACAGGCGGGAGGTTGTTGATGACATTCACGGTCCATTCCTTGACCAATGTCTTTTGGTTGAGCTGGTCCTTTGTCTCAACCTTGATTTTGTTCATACCGTTGTCTTCAGCAACAGCGGTATAGGTATAGGATGTGCCGGTAGCCCCCGGAATGACTGTGTTATTTTTGTACCATGCATAGGGACCGTTCATCATTCCCGAAACCTTGAACGTCTGGGAGTCTCCCACCTTCAACGCTACAGATGTTGCAGGATTGGGATCGGTGCTTAAAATACATCCGCTGACACCAGCAACCATAACTGAAATCAGAAACACAAGAATTACATTTCGCTTCATTGTATCCTCCTCACTCTTATTTGACATGCAATCTCCAAGGATGCAGCCTGTTTACAGTCAAAAATATGTTCAAGAAAATCAATCATCTGTGAAAAAACCATTGATAACCCCCCTCATCCAGGCATGGGCAGACTGACTGATGCCCCATGCATACAAATAAATCAGCACTAATCAAATTTATCGACCTCATACAGATTTTTAAAAAATAAATTATATAATTATATCACTATAATATAAATCAATTAGAGTTTGTCAACCTCAATTACTTAATTTTTCTCAATAGAAGCATGGGGGTATCCGTTTACGATACCGCTGCTGAGACAGACATTATAACTGGCATCTCCGGTTCTTATTATAATGTTATCATTATCAACGGCTATAATCTCATTCGGGTAGCAGTCGTTATCATTCGGTATAAAACTCGTGACCTTTTTCAATATGCGGATGCCCCTGATTGTCTCTACTGCAACCGTCATCTCGGATTGATATTCAGAATTCACGGTTCCCGTGATGACCATTCTTCCGTCCGGAAGAAAAGCCGCCATCTGGTTAGCAACCGCATATTCGCAGGAACCTTCAGATGATTGTGAACCTGTCGTCAGAAAGGCCTCGGCAGGCAACGGATTAATTTTTACATGAAGATCGTCTGATGCGCTTATTGTTACAATATAGACAATTTCTACGGTAAGTTCCGCAGTATAGTCACCTGGTTCAGTATAAACATGTGTTGCCGTGATTCCATCTTCACCGGTTCCATCGCCGAAATCCCAGTATGCTTCCCGTTGAAATAGTCCACCCTTTACAGAGCAGGTGCCGTCAAAATCTATTGTATCGCCAACATAAGCGGTTTTATCCTCTCCTGCATCGACTTTGAGCATCCCCCCGTCATTTTTCATTTTAATGCTGCTGCACCCGGTTGCAAGCGTGATTATAATGATAGCCGTAAGAATATTTGTTCTCATCATTTTGAAAGCATTCGCATAATTCAGAGGTTTAATCAATCAAACAGTACAGTCTATTTTCACACTTTAAAATCACGCTTGAAGATATTTCCGACTGGTTGTATATACGGTGAATAAATATTCACCGTAACGAAAACTTTTATCCAGGAGGCAAATATGTCCGAATACAAAAACACAAATATCGGTGATAAGGCACAAATCAAGAAAGGCTATTCAATATCCAGATGGCCTGATACCAGAGATATTCTCTCAAGGCTATACGAACTCGCAAACTCAAAACCTCTATATCATATCAGGCGCGACAAAATGGATAGCTACATGAAATTCTTCGATGAAAAATGCTCAAGATCCAAGGCTATGACCGACGAGGCAAAAAAGTTCATACCGGGCGGGGTTCAGCACAATCTCGCATTCAACTATCCCTTCCCTCTCGCCATTACAAAAGCGAACGGTGCCTATCTCTGGGATGCAGACGGCAACCGCTATACAGACTTTCTCCAGGCAGGCGGTCCCACGGTACTCGGGAGCAATTTCGAGCCACTGCAGGAAAAAGTAATCGAACTTATCAGGGAATCAGGACCTGTAACAGGCCTTTTCCATGAATACGAATACAAACTGGCAAAGCTTATCAGCGAATCCATGCCTTCAATTGAGATGTTCAGAATGCTTGCCACCGGTACGGAAAGCGTTATGGCAGCCATACGTGCGGCAAGAACATTCACAGGAAAAACCAAGGTCATTAAAAATGGCGGAGGCTACCATGGCTGGAGCGATCAGATGGTCTTCGGCATGCGGATCCCTGGACTCGGAAGCCTCGATGCGCACGGCATCCCTGCAGGCGCATATCAGGACACACAGGAGTTCTATCCAAACGATATTGAAGCACTCTATACGTTACTTAAAAACAATGAGACCGCAGGCGGAACCGCGGCGGTAATACTCGAACCTCTGGGTCCGGAAAGCGGTACAAGACCGGTCATTTATGAATTCAACAGACAGGCCCGCGAACTATGCGACGAATTCGGCGCCCTCCTCATATTCGACGAAGTGGTCACTGGATTCAGGCTCGGCATGGGCGGTGCACAAGGATTCTTCGGCATCAAGCCCGATCTCACCATATTCGGCAAGTGCGTTGCAGGCGGCTACCCGGCTGCCGGCGGTGTTGGCGGAAGACGTGAAATCATGGAATGCTTTGCAGCAGGGCTCCAGGGTCTTAAAAAACGTGCAATGGTCGGCGGCACGCTCTCGGCAAACCCCTTAAGCTGTGCGGCAGGATACTATGCAATCAGCATGATGAAAGAACATGATGCAGCAGTCAAGGCTGGCAAGGCTGGCGACAGGCTCACAGATGGCCTCAATGACATAATAAAACGCCATAATCTTCCCTTCATCGCTTTCAACCACGGCTCGATTTGCCATCTCGAGACATCGGCCGCAATGCTGATGGAAATTACAAATCCAAAGATATTCACCGAAGTAAACGACCGGAAGCATATAATGGAAGAGTTTGGCGCGGCGTTTTCCGCAGAAGGCATTATCTCGCTCGCCGGCAGCAGGCTGTATACCTCCATGGCAGACACGGATGACGTCATCGATAATGCCCTCGAACACTTTGAAAACGTGCTCAAGGATATAGTAGAAGTTAAGTAAGGGTACATCTTACTTCAGGAGGTGCTGTTCATATGAAGAAGAATAAATCAGGCAATCAGAAAGGCATTTCAAGACGCGATTTTCTCAGCAGGGCAGGCATAGCCGGGGCGGGTCTGATAATGCTGCCTGTTCTCGAGCCAGCAGCAGGGCTGCTGAAAGGCAGGAGTACAGTCAATGCCGATACCGGAAAAATACTCCTGAAGAACGGCCTCATTGTCGACGGAAGCGGCAAGCCTGCATTCACGGGTTCGGTCCTAATGGACAAAGGCTTCATATCCGCAATCAATCCCGATGCCATACCGGAGGATGCCAGCGTTTACGATTGCACAGGGCTTGTCATATCGCCGGGATTCATTGACGCTCATTCGCATATGGACTGGTATATGCCCATAAAGGGTCATTCCGAATTAAAAACTCCGTTTACGGAGCAGGGCATCACGACTTTCGTGGCCGGCCAGTGCGGATACAATTCGGCGGGTTTCGAGAAAAACTCGAAATATCAAGATATCCTATCGATTAGGACCAGCGGCCTTTACGACGTGACATGGTCGAGCATGGACGAGTACTTTTCATATATTCAAAACATCGGGTTGTCACACAACCTGGTCAATCTGGGCGGCCATGGCTTTACCAGAGCGTCCATCCGGGGATTCGACGCCTCCCCGATGAAGCCTGAGGAAATGAAGGAAATGCTCGGCTTGCTTGAGGAAGCAATGGATCAGGGGGCTGCAGGCGTCTCTCTGGGACTTCAGTATGAGCCGGGTATTTTTGCATCAAGTGATGAACTCGATCAGGTAGCAAGGCTCGTTAAGAAAAAGGACAAGATACTTGCCGTTCACATGAAGGCATACTCTTCCATATCCAATTCCTACCCGGTCAAGCTGTTCGGCACACCGCATAATCTTCTTGCGTTGCAGGACATGCTCGATCTGGCGAAAAAAACAGGGGTCAGACTTCAGGCATCTCACCTCATATTTGTAGGTACGCGCACTTACAAGACATATCCCAAAGCCCTCAAGATGATAGAAGATGCCAGAAAACAGGGCATCGACGTAAAGTTCGATACCTATGCCTATCACTGCGGCACTTCGATTATAAACGTATTCCTGCCGTCGTGGTTCCTTGCCAAGGCGCCCGCTGTCTATGATGACAAGGCAGCTCTGCGCAAACTCCATTTCGAAGCGGTCATGATTTTCAATCTGCTGGGATTCGGCTATGAAGACATTCAGATAACTGACTCAAAGACTCCTGAACTGAACAAATATAACGGCATGTTCATATCCGAGATCGCCAGGGAGATGAAAACAAGCAATTTTGAATGCCTCGTGGAGATCGCAAAGAAAAGCGGCGGAAAGGCCCGCGTTTTAAACCACAACTACAGCAATGACGAGATAGTGGATGCCCTGATCAAGCACCCGGATTCACTTTTCATGACAGATGCAGTTCCAACACTCCAGGGAGTGCAGAACCCGGCTGCATACGGAAACAATCCCCTTACATTGCAGCTTTCTCGCGACAAGAAGCTTGCAAGCCTTGAAGAAGTCGTAAAAAAGATGACCGGAGCTGTGGCCGACCGATACCAGATCAAGAACAGAGGCTATATTAAAAAAGGAATGTCTGCGGACGTTACCGTGTTCGACTACGCCAGAATCAAGGACAACAACACGAAGAAGATAACAAACGCAGCGCCTACGGGTATAGATTCGGTCTTTATCAACGGTGTCAGGGTCGTCTCCGGAGGTAAAGCGGACGGAAATATAAATGCAGGACAGGTGATAAAAATTTAGCTAAAAAAACAACTGCTTCACGGTTTAATACAAATTAAAGGACCGGGGAGTATATTCCCAGGAGGTATGATTTATGTATGTGATTTCGTATGATATCGGGACTACTGCCTGTAAAACCTGCATTTACAGGATAGCGGACAAGATCGAAATGGTGGATTCTTCCCTTGCAGAGTATCCGCTCTATCTAATGCCGGACGGCGGTGCCGAACAGGTGGCCGACGACTGGTGGAAAGCAGTATGTTCAGGAACGAAAGAAGTCCTGGCATGCACGAAAATCGCACCTGGAGATATTTCAGGTATCTCATTCTGCTGTCAGATGCAGGGCTCTGTCATGGTGGATCGCGCAGGAAACGCGCTTAGAAACCCCATGGGCTATATGGATGCCCGGGCCAAGAAACAGATGGAGGAAACGGTCGGCGGCGGACTCATCAAGATAAGCGGGGTGAACGCCTTTACACTCCTGAACTGGCTCAGGCTGACCGGCGGGGCAGCGGCAACAGCCAAGGACCCGATCTGGAAATACCTCTGGGTCAGGGACAACGAACCGGAAATATTCGCCTCGACGCACAAATGGCTCGACGTAAAAGACTACCTGCTCATGCGCTGTACAGGAAACTTTGCAATGACTAGAGACTCGGCCAACGTGACCTTCCTTTATGACACAAGGCCTGGAAAGCTTTCATGGCATGAAGGACTCTGCAAAAGGATAGGTGTGAACATGGATCATCTGCCGCCCGTGGTCGATTCAACAGACAAGGTTGGCGGCATTACAGAAAAGGCGGCCTTGGAAATGGGACTGAAGGCCGGAACGCCAGTGTTCGGCGGGGGCGGAGACGTATCACTGATTGCTCTGGGCGCAGGTTGCCTAGCTACGAACGATACTCACGTTTACGTGGGCACGTCAGGATGGGTAAGTTCGTGTGTAGATAAGCGCATGGTTGATGTAGGGGCTTTCGTGGCATCAATTCTCGGTGCAATTCCTGGCAAATATAAC
Organism: Desulfomonilia bacterium; assembly: GCA_036567785.1. Lineage (NCBI taxonomy): Bacteria > Pseudomonadati > Thermodesulfobacteriota > Desulfomonilia > Desulfomonilia bacterium. The sequence continues at coordinate 104,142 of DATCTV010000002.1, forward strand.
TATACGGCCGAGCAGGAAACGTCCGGACTCTGCCTCAAATGGGTGAAGGACCATCTCGCGTTAGACGAGATCGGAATATATCTCGAAAAACAGCACGTGTGCGAGAAGGAAAGCGAGTATGAAAGCCTGTACGACTTCCTCAACAAAGTCATCAGCGAAACCGAACCAGGCTCCGGTGGAGTCATATTCACCCCATGGTTCCACGGCAACCGGGCACCCAGGGAAGACCCTCATGCAAGGGCCATGTTTTTCAATCTCGGCCTGGAGACCGGCAAGCGCATGATGGTGCGCTCCGTGCTCGAAGGCGACGCCATGCACAAGCGGTGGTCGCTGGAAGCTGTTGAAAAGAGGGTCCCGAAGCAGGATGTAATCAGGTTCGCGGGCGGCGGAGCAAAATCAGAGGTGTGGTGCCAGATCATGGCGGATGTCACCGGCAAGGTTGTCGAGACCATAGAAGAGCCGCAGAATGCAGGTGCTTTGGGAGCCGCTGTCGTGACTGCTGTCGGACTAAACATATTCAAGAGTTTCGATGAGGCTAAAAGCATGATCCCAGTTAAAAGCGTATATAGTCCTCAAGACAGATACCGGGCCGTTTACGACAGGAACTTCAAGGTATTCAAGGGCCTATATGCAAACAACAGGAAGGCTTTCCATCTTCTGAACGGCTAAGGAAAAGACATGGCGCAGATAAAGGCCATGACCATAAACGTATGGTCAGGGCTCAACTACAAGGGCATTTTCAGGATGGGTTCATATGAGCCCTCAACAGAAACTGCCAGAAGGTTCGAAGGTCTGATCAGGGAAATAAAAAGGCTTTCCCCCGATATAATCACAGTAAACGAGGCCAATCCCCTGCCCCGCTATGCTGAAGAGCTTGCATCACGCACAGGATACGACTGCATATGGCATATGGGTGTATCAGGTCTGCGTCTTGGAAGGTTCGGCATACCGATCAATCTGAGAGAAGGTGATGTGATACTTGCAAGAAAGGGACTTGGACTTGAATTCTCAGGACAGATAAAGCTTGCAGGTCCCGGTATTGTCAAGCCGTCATATTCAATCCATACGGGCGACCTGACTCAGGCGCTGCTCGGGAAGATAACCTGGGAAGGAGAAATCGTGTATGTCTGTGCGACACACTGGCATGCGACTCTAGGCGGAATTGATGCATTGGAGAATGCAGAAAACCTTGCAGAGAGATTTTCATATCCGGAAAAAGAATATACCCGGGTTATTAATACGATATACGGCGACATCCGCTTCAAAATGCGTGAGGCAAGGAACACACTGAAGTTCATTAAAAAATATGTCTCTTTGGGCAACCCCGTAATCCTTATGGGTGACCTCAACGCAGAGCCGGACAGACCCGAAATAGAATGTCTGAGACTGAACGGCTTCAGTGGGGCCGCTTCCGGCGGCCCGGGCTTCACATGGGATCCTGAAACGAACACCAACCTCATAAAATACTATCCTGATAATTTCGATAAAAAATATGACAGCCTCTATGATCATCTCCGAGCCGTCTACGAAAGATCGTTCAGGCGTGAAATAGACTACATCATGGTCAACAGACTTGCGCATCTGCATGAATCAAGACTCTGCGCAAATGAACCATTTGACGGCTCGCACATTTCAGATCATTTCGGGGTGTTTGCAGAAATTGAAATCCTTTAGGATCAAGGAATATCTTTGATCTTTTCTGATACATCTGGAAGTAAAAGTCCCCTTAGACATTACAATGGCGTTGCCTTCAAATCATTGACCTTTCGAGCAATGCAGGCTGCAATGAAGAACATCCATATTATTAGCCCTATGTGCAGAACGTCATTTGCACAGAACCATATACCCTGTTTCCAGAGTTTTTCTGTCAGGCCTGAAAATAAATAGACGAAATAGGCCATGTTAATGATGCCAAGAGAGAACCAGACAATCATCAGCGTCAGCTCCTGACGCTCCCTCGTTCTGATATACCGCCTGGTGTTGATTACAAAGAGAGCGATAAAACTCGGGGTTGTGAAAAGAACCATGAGTTCGAATGAGACCATCATCTTATTCGGGATAAAGGCCCCTGTCAGGACAATGGCTAGATAAACGATTGTATTTGCTGCAGCATAGCATGAAAGCGCCCGTCGCAAGCCCCATTCGGCGCTGGAGAATGCAACGCCCTTGACGATTGCATTTATACTGATGACCGTGAATATAAGGTAGTACACTTCCCACCAGCTGGTCCAGGCACAGACAGCTCTGCCGGCGCACTTTATCTCATAGCTGAAGGCCTGATAGCTGGTCCCTGCAAGGATCGCCCCTGCTCCCCAGAAGATGAGGCCAATTCCCCACCACAGCCGCGATTTTTCATTTTCCCTGAATTTAAGGGCATAAAATCCTGTCAGAACAGTCAGAATTCCAAGAAAATAGATAAAGAATGTAGAACTGGGAACTGCAAGGACAAAATGCATCGAACCGATGGAAATATCCGTACATGGCTGGATAAGTCGCCATGTTTCAGGTGTCTGCTCCGGACAGCAGTAGGGTATCGTCTGCAGCCTGCCACAGGCTGACAGGCTTATTAAAGAAATGATCGACGCAGAGATACGCTTCATCACACCTCTAGTGTTTCAGCGGTTTTCCACACGCTCCCACATCTCGATATATCCCTCGGCAGAACGGTAAAGCGGCTTAAGTTCCTCATCCGTGAGCCCGAGATTCTTGAGGTCGGCCACGAAATCCGGGATCAGGCCATAACAGGCGATACCCTCGGTATTAAAGTCAAAGACGCGGTTTCCGGCCTTCAGCTGATTGAACTCACCGGTGCCGCCTACAGGATTTTTGAAGGGATATACAAGCGGATTGGTGGCGGGCGTCTCAGGCGGATTGCCGTCACAGGCCCGGCTACCGAAACGCGGACCAGGCTGCTTGCACATGCCGTTCACGTCGGAGCCGTATGGAATTGCAACCGGATACGGGCTCTGACTCATCACCCTCACCGCATTCTTATATGATTGAGCCCAGGACTCGGACGATATCGCACATCCTCCGTGCTTCTCCTGGTAAAGCATCAGGGATACGATACCTCCGAGATTGAATATTCTTGTGGCATACTGCCAGGTTATGCTCCCGTCAGGCGGGTCTATCCAGCTGTGGCTTGCTATTACCGGGTAACGCTCCTCCTCGCAGATCGAGAGCGCTTTGAATGCCATCTTATGGCTCATGTGGTCTGTTTCTATTATCATCTTCTTCTTTATCATCTCCCGGATGAAGAATTCACCTATGTCAGTAAGTCCTCTTTTGTTGTCTGACGATCTCATTCCGGCCGGATAATAGGGCACTACCGACCCGATTAGCGGCGCAAGCATTTTAAATAAAGGATTATCAGGATATGAGAACGAAGGTTCCTTATAGGTAAACGAAGGGTCGCTGCATTCCTCGAACTCGAAATATGACCCTCTTAGCAGGCGGTTTCCAAGATTCGGGATCACCGGCACCCAGACATTGGTCCCTCCGAAGGCATTGTTGAAAATATGGATGGGGAAGATGCTCCTTACACCCTTGTCGCGGTAAACCTGAAGCTGATCGGCAATATATTGCGGGTCGACTTTGTTCTCGTCTGCCGCGTTGAAAAGGGTTGCTACCTCAATGCCCAGGACGATGGCAAGCTTGCCGTCGGCAATTACATCCCGAGCCTCTTTGGGGGAATAAACAATGCGGAACCAGCCTTTGCCCGGACCTCCGCACTGGGCGTCTATGTAGTTTTCAAGACTCTTCACCTCATTCAGCTGACGGTCAACCGCGTTCATGTCGTTGCAGTCATAGCCGGGCAGACTGCCGTATATGCGGCACAAAAGCTCGTTGCTCACACAATGCACAACAGCCAGCCTCAAGCCGCCGAGGTATGCACGCTCTAGCCATCTGTAGTATACCATCTGATGCGTCATTGCGTTGTTGTAGGGCCAGTATTTGAAGTCGGGCCAGCCACTGGTATCGTGCCGGAGACGCCCCTCGGTCAGGTTGCCGATGAGGTCGTTTGCTCCGTTTTTCCCATGTATGTATGAACAATCCGGCAGAGCCCTGCTCACACCGAGCGGACTGAAATTCCTTCCGATTACCAGCTTGCCGCCAAAGCCCTCGTTGGCGCACAGATGAAGATGCGTATCGGCAAAACCGACTAGATTCTCTTTTGAGGGTTGCTTCATCGCTACAGCATCGGTGCTGATGTCCGCTTCAGGGAACGGGGTGCATTTTTCAGCAGTCTCTATTGTGAATTCAGACGCCTGGCCCCTGACGCCGGAGAGGTACAGTCGGCCGTCATTTGCGTCGGCTGCAAGCCACATGTTTCCTTTATAAGGCCTGAACGCAAAACGGTCATTACCAAGAGAGACGAATTCCCACATGGTATTATCATCAAGGGTTGATGTCCTTATTACATTTTTGTCCGCATCGATACTCAGATATCTGGCCCCTTTATCATAAAGCATATAGACGCCGAGATATGCCGGCTTCATGAAAAATGAGGAGGCCTTGCTCCGGTTTTCAGCTGATGCCGCATAACCGGTTGACGTGGACAGGATGAAACTGCCGTTTGCAGCCGACCTCAGGGCATAGCAGCCATTGGCGAAATCATATACGGTCTTCGCTGCGGCAGTGTTTTCTGTATTTGTTTTACCATCCGATGACTCTGAGTCTGTGTTGTCGGTACTGCAGCCTGCAAGTATCAGCAGTAAGATAACTGCAATGCAATAGTTCTTCATGTTCATAGCCACTCCTCAAAGATGAGAATTCTAATCTGACATTCATATAGCTATCAAATACCCTCTGCCACACGGGATTTTATTAATTTGATGAAGTTATTGATTCTCCTTGCTCCATCCCCACCATTCTTCATAATTTTCCGGCACGCTATCCCAGTATTTGGGGTCGCGTGACGGGTAATTCTCGGGATCTTTGTGATACCGTTCCACCCTGTTGAGCATCCTGAGATACGCCTCAGCCCCTCTGAAGAAGGAATCCAGTTTCAGGGTCGGGTCCTGTACCTGTCTGAACTTGATGAAATCAGGCATCAAACCGTAATGTGCCATGCCTTCTTTGTTCACATCGAAGGTACGTTTCCCGGTGACCTGGCGTTTGAACTTGACCTTTGATGGATCAACCACGCTTTCATTGTAAAGGCCCGGATAAAGGGGGCCAAACCCGTCAATACCATAATCGACAGCCTTTGTTGCAGTTGTATCCAGGCGTGGTAAAGAACAGGCGCCATTTACATCCGTGGTTATGGGCTGTCCAAGAACCAGATCATCTGAGGGATCGCCGTTCATATTGTACCATGAGGCAGGGACCATGTATGGTCTGCCGCCGTGGTAATAGAAATATTTCGCCCTTGCATTCTCGTTGTCCAGATACGCTCTGGAGCCAGGACCTTTCCTGCTGAGCTCGATTATGAAATTGAGATAGTCGAGATAGCAGAATCCATCGCCGTATATGCCAGGACCGGCATATGTGGGCGCTTTGCCGGCAATATGTTCGGAGAAGAGCCCGCCAAGCTGTATGATCTTGATCATGCGGGGTATGTCGAGCTGTTCATGTGTTTTTGCGTCAGGCGGTTCCAGGTCAGTGATACCGCCATGTGTTGCAATCACTCCCGGATACTTGTGTTCCCATATGATCTCCAGAGCCCTGTTGACCGTTTTGTCGCACATATGATCAACCTCGATGACAAAGCCCTTGTCTATCAGTTTGAGGATAAGCCATTCCCCGAGCTTTGTGAGCCCCATGCCATTGGCATGGCCCTTACCGGACGCTTCAGGCGGAAGGTCGGGTTCTATGATGGGGGCATATGGCAGATCAATGCCGAGCCTTTTCAAAAGCTCGATCGTCTGGGCCTGTGCCGTTGCATATTCTATCCCTGTTTCCTTATAAGTCACCCTTGGATTCGGGCTTGCCGTAATATCATAAAAATTGCCGCGCATGACCTTATTGCCAAGGTCCCAGACCATATTTACATACAGCCAGGCGCCGCCGTAGCCGTTGTTTATACCGTGAACCGGGAAAATCGTGCGGATGCCCAATTCATAATACTTATCGAGCAGGCCTTCGATCTCCTCAAGTTTTGCCTTAAGCTGGGCGCTGGTTATGTGGTGAGGATCATAAACGGGCAATTCGGCATCTGATATATAGTCTCTTCCTGCCCCGCACAATGAATCGACCTCTATTGCGAGTATTACCGCCATCTTACCCTGGCTTATCACCTTGCGTGCTTCATCCGAGCTTTTGCATATCCTGAACCATCCCTTGCCCGGACCGCCGCACTGGGCGTCTATGTAATCCTGCATCTTGTACATGTTCTTGATCTGGCTGTCGCAGATGGAAATGTCATCCTGAGGCGGCACATCCACTTTTGGCTTTATGAGGCCGTTCTTTACCACCGCAAGGACTTCGGCGTTAACCATCTCCTGTACCATGAGACGCTGCCCGGACAGCCATGCGCGCTCTATCCAGCGGTAATATGCCTGCTGATGGGTCTGCGAGTTAGCCGTGGGCCAGAATGAGAATGTAGGCCATCCGTCTGTGTTATGAGTTGAGTTGCCGTCCTGAACCATGCCCAGGAGATCAGTGGAACCGTTTTTACCGTGCAGCAGGCTGCAATCCCTTAATGCCTCCTGAATGCCAAGCGGGTTGAATGTCTCTCCCACAAAGGTTGTCTGGCCTGAAGCGAGGAAGTGATTCAGGTGAACATGGACGTCGGCAAAACCGACAATGGGTTCACCCACCGCCGGACGGGCCATTGCCATTGACGGGTCAACGGGCAATCCGTCACCGTCTTTTATATCGACATTAAGCTCAGCCTCGGGAAATGAAATGCAGTTATCAGTCCCTTCAAGCCTGAACCGGCATGATTCCGACAGACCGAATGAAAGTGAAAGTCTGCCTTCGGCAGAAGCTGAGAGAAACTTCCCTTTCGACCTGCCTCCTGAAGCTGATTTCAGTCCGAAAAGTCCATCCCCGACAGATACAAGTTCCCACATGTTGTTCTCATTCAGTGCGACCGTGCGTATCACTTTCATGTTTGCATCCACGCTCAGGTATCTGGCATCGCTGTCATAAAACATGTAGACGCCGAGATCGGATGGTTTCATGTAAAATGCCGAAGCACTGGTCTTATCCTGCGCGGCGGCACCATAAACTGAACCGGAGGAAGTTACAAATCCGCCGCTGGCAACAGATTTCAAGGCGTAGCAGCCATTGGAGAAATCATAGATAGTTTTAACAGGTGTGCTGTCTTCCCTTCCGTTTTCTTCCGCTGTCAGATCTGACTGGTGGTCTTTGCTGCTGCAGCCTGCAAGAAACAGGAGAACAGCAATGCCGAGGCAAAGGCTCTTCATTTTCATAAAAGCTCCTCCATTAACAGAATTTTAAGAATACAGAATCACAAGCTTCAATAGTAAATTTTAAGCTTACTTGGCCGTCATGTCAATGCACATAAAGACTATTTTTTATTCCTGATCATTAAAAGAGATTTCCAAATATTCTTGTTTATTGACGGGATTAAAGATTGTATTAGTTGAAACGATAATTTATTCAACTCTGATGCAGCCCCAGTTTAATGAGATTACCATTCCCGGAGGTTATTGAAAGATGCAGAAAACCGTTGAGCGTATTCCAGTATGGAAGATGATCATGTATTCGCTCGGCCAGTTCGGATGGTCGCTGCTCTCGGCAGTCGCGACACTGCTCACATATTTTTATATCCCTCCGGAAACGGGGGAAGCTGCATTTCCGCTGCTTGTGAGCCGGGAAGCAATATTCGGCATGACAGTAGTAGGCGTAAGCGGCTTCCTCGCCCAGGCAGCCGGACTCCTTTTCGACCCGCTGATGGGTGCATTATCGGACAGGAGCAAATCGAAAATGGGCCGCAGGCGATATTTCCTTCTTATAAGCTCCCTGCCGCTCGCTGTTATCTGCTATCTCATATTCAGCCCGCCATCGTCCTCACCCGGAAGGCTCAATGTGGTATGGGTTGTATCTGCAGTAGTTATATTCAACATTTTCATGTCCGTATACAGAATGCCGTACGGCGCCCTTATCCCTGAACTGGGACATACCTCAAAGGACAGGATGCTGCTCTGCACGGTCACATCCGTCACTTGGGCCCTGGGTTTTCTGGTCGGCGGCTCGCTTATCTATAATGTCAAGGATATCTTCCAGACCTCATTCGGAATGTCTCCTGTGAGCGCATTCAGAACTGTCGTGGCCATATACAGCGTGATAGGATTCATCCTGCTCTGCATACCTGTGATATTTGTCGATGAGAAACGCTACTGCACGGGTTATGTCTCGACCGAAACGCCAATACAATCCATAAAAAAAACATTTCACAACAGGGACTTCGTAATCTTTACGGCAAGCAATACCGTCTATTCCATGGCGGATGCCGTCCTGACGCTGGGCATAGTCTATTTTATGACCGTACTTCTCGGGCTTAAGGAAACATGGGTGGGAATATTCGGTGGCAGCATGTTCGCACTAAGCTTTGTGTGGTACTTTTTTGTAAACTTGGCCGCAACAAAGATCAGCAAGAAGAAGATGGTAATCTTCGCATTCTCCATTCAGGCCCTCGTATATGTAATGATATACATGGCCAGGCAGGTCCCGGTTCCGCTGATGGTTTGGGTATGGACAATCATAGTTCTTCAAAGCATAGTCGCCGCAACGACAGGCATAGTACCCGGTGCGATCAATGCGGATATAATCCGTGCTGATTCCATCAGGACCGGGGTTCAGCGTGAGGCTTCTTTCATGGGGGCCTCCAGCCTCTTCATGAAGATACCGCTCGCCCTGCCGCCGCTTGTATTCCCTTCCCTTCTTCTTCTCGGAAGAAGTCCGGAACACAATACCGGCGTAAGACTTGCGGCGCTTATTGCGTTCGGGCTCATGGCCCTGGCGGTTTTCATACTTCTCTTTTATAATGAAAAGCGCACACTTGAAACCCTGGCCGAGGAAAAAGTCCCTGATAAGGTCAGTTCACATGATAAATGATAATCGTACAATGGAGGTGAATATGCCGGAACAAAGACTGTGGTGGAAACACGGCGTTATTTATCAGATATATCCGAGGAGCTTTTATGATGCGAACGGCGACGGCACAGGCGATATCCCGGGGATAACCGCAAAGCTCGATTATCTCAAGGACCTCGGAATTGAAGGCATCTGGCTTTCACCCATCAATGTCTCGCCTATGTTCGATTTCGGTTATGATATCAGCGATTACAACGACATCGACCCCGTCTTCGGCAATCAAACTGATTTCGAACATCTTTTGGATGAAGCACACAGTCGCGGTATCAGGATCATCATGGACCTTGTCATGAACCACACGTCACACCTCCATCCTTGGTTCAAAGAGTCAGCTTCGAGTAAAGATAATCCCAAACGCGACTGGTACATATGGAAAGACCCGGTCAAAGGCCGTGTTCCAAACAACTGGATGGCGGCGTTCGGAGGACGCGCCTGGGAATTCGACAAGAAGACCGGACAGTACTACCTGCACCTTTTTCTGGCCGAACAGCCTGACGTCAACTGGCGCAATCCAGGACTCAAAAAGGCCATGTTCGACATGGTCAGGTTCTGGCTTGATAAGGGTGTGGACGGGTTCAGGCTTGATGTCTGCAACTTTTTTATCAAGGATGCCCTCTTCAGAAGCAACCCGTTCGGCATCGGTCCCAACGCACCCAGGCCCTATGATCTTCAGGACCATATCTATGATCGCGACCAGCCCGAGACTCACGTCATATTAAAGGAGTTCCGCTCAATATTGGACGGCTATCCCGAGCGAATGTCGGTTGGAGAGATTGCGGTCGAAGATCCAGGCGGAAACCACGATATAGCCTCTTCCTATTACGGAAACGGCGATGACGAGCTGCATCTTGTTTTCGACTTTTCCCACATGAACGTAAAGTGGGGAGCAGACGTGTTTTACAGACGCATTCGGGAATGGCTCACGCACATACCGGCCGGAGGGTGGCCATGCCATGTTTTCAACAACCATGACCAGTTCAGGAGCATGAGCCGCTATGCGAAAGGCCCGGAAAGCATACCCAGGGCAAAGGTCATTGCAGCCATGCTGCTGACCCTTAAAGGCACGCCTTTCATATATTACGGCGAAGAACTGGGGATGAGGAACGGCAAAATCCCGAAAAAGATGCTGCATGATCCGGTCGGCATCAAATACTGGCCGTTCCACCCGGGCCGCGACCCCGAGCGCACTCCCATGCAGTGGTCGAGTGCGCCTAATGCAGGCTTCTCCCCAGCACCCCCATGGCTCCCCGTAAACTCAGACTATGAAACGGTGAATGTCGAAACAGAACTCAATGACAGGAACTCCATACTCAACCTTTACAAGGACCTGATCGCCGTCAGGAAAAGCCGCCCTGCGCTTGAACGAGGCGAATGGGTTCCGGTGATCGAGGCAAAGAATGATGTCATCGCCTATAAACGCATCTATGAAAATGAGGAATTGATGGTTGTTCTCAATTTTTCGAATGCATCAAGAAAGGCCGGACTGGGAACGCCTCAGCTGCGAACCGTTTTTTCCACACACAGATTTAACGCAAGTGTCATATCAGGCCCTGAAATAAGGCTGATGCCTTATGAGGCGAGCATTTTCAGTCTTTAAGATGAGATGGATATGAAGAAACTCAAAAAATGGATATTATCTATACTGGCTGTTTTAATTCTCGTTACCGTCTGTGCTTTCGGTTTTTTTATCATCAAGATCGCGCCTATCGGAAGCGCATACAAGGCAAAGCGCGTATGCTCCTGCGTTTTCCTGGCGGGCCGAAATCCGGAACAGGTTATCAGGGAAGATGTTGCAGGGCTTGGATATATATGGGTTGATATCGACAATATAAATAAAAGCGTGACGGGCAGTTTTCTCGGCATGGCAAAACGAACAGCCATATACAGGGACGGTATCGGCTGCACGCTTGTCCTGGGCAAATCCGCGGATGAGCTTGGAAAACAGGCGGAAGGTTTCAAAACAACTGCAATTCAGGACCGTTCCAAAATCCCCTGGCCTGACGGAGATTTTGTTCCCGATGAGCCCTTACCATCAAACGTCAGCAGACGGCTCCTTGACAACACGCTCAAATGGGCGTTTTCGCCCGGAAGCGTAGATTCACCGATAATGGCAAGGGCGGTTGTAGTTGTTTATGACGGAAGAATCGTTGCGGAACAGTATGACGAAGGGTTTGACATTAATACCCGACAGCTCGGATGGTCGATGACCAAGAGTGCTACAAACGCTCTCGTTGGAATACTTGTCAAAGAGGGAAAACTGTCGTTAAAGGCCCCTGCCCCTGTTCCAGAATGGCAGAAACCTGGCGATCCCCGTTCGGCAATCACTTTAGACCAGCTTATGAGAATGAGCAGCGGCCTCAAATTCGGAGAGGATTATGTCTGGCCTTTATCCGATGCCATACAGATGCTTTTCAACAGGGATTGCGCAGGATGTTTTGCATCGTCAATGCCGCTAGAAACAGCACCCGATACCAGATGGCAATATTCAAGCGGTACGACAAACATCATTTCCCGCATAATCAGACAGGCTGCTGGCGGCAGTGATGCGGATTTCTTCGGCTTTCCGAAAAGGGCTCTATTTGACAAGCTCGGCATGCAGTCAGCCGTGATAGAACCTGACCCGGACGGTGTTTTTGTAGGTTCTTCCTTCATGTATGCGACGCCCAGGGACTGGGCCAGACTCGGTCTTCTCTATCTGAACGACGGCGTCTGGAAAAACGAGCGCATACTGCCGGAAGGATGGGTCAAATATTCCACCACACCGACACCCATGGCCCCTAAAGGTGAGTACGGGGCGCAGATATGGCTTAACAGAGGCCCTGCAAACAATCCAGGCCAGAGGCTCCTGCCGAATGTGCCTGTTGACATGTTCTCTTTTGAAGGATTCGAGGGCCAGCAGGTTGCCGTGATCCCATCGCACAAACTTGTCGTCGTCCGACTGGGAATTACATGGGATTATGAGGCCTGGAATTACGATGAGATAGATTATTTTTTAAGCAGTATAATAAAAGCCGTATCGGCTGAATGAGCCAGGAAGGAACAGCATATGAAGGGAAATACATCTATCAAATACACGGCAGATCATTTCATCGAGGCTGAAAAGCTCATAATCGCAGGCATTATCGCCAGGCTCAGCAGGCGTTACAAAACGGAATTCAAGGATGATTCCGCAAGATATGCAGCAGCAGTGACAGGAATAATCTTCAACATTCCCGAACAGGAAAATTACGGCAGGGACTTTCCTTTGAAGAGCAGGGAGGCCCTCGATTCTCTTGTTAAAGCACTTTCCGGGGACAGGGAAATTTGCGGCATTGTGACTCAGGCATACATAATGCGCATTGTCCATGCATCGAGGCTGAGCGGCTGCAAAACCGAAGACCTGTACAAGGATATAGAAAGACTTAAAAACCTTGGGCTGTATCTCGAGGACGGGCCTCCACCCTCACCTTCAACATTTATTCAAAGGGCAGAGGCGTTCTTCCTTGCCTCCGGTAATTAATTACAGGGAAGAAACTTTCCTTAAATACAGATAAATAACCAGTGCCGACAGGACGAAAAGGGCCGTGCTTATGTAGAACACCATATCAAGGCTTATCGTGTCCATTACAATGCCCGCCTGAACCGGGCCAATTATCATGCCCATCCCGAAAGACAGGTTGAAAAGGCCCATTGAAAATCCTAGCCCAAGATCCTTTGTACCCCTCACAAGAATTGCGTTTCCCGCAGGGTTTGAGATGGCGGAACCTGCGCCTCCGATTATGCAGAGGATGAAAAACTGCCAGAAGTCAGTGCATGCGGGTACGAATGCAAGGATGGCTGCAATGAGAAAAATCCCGGACATCAGGAGCCACAGCTTGTTGTACCTGTTCGCAAGGAATCCGCACGGCGTCTGAAGCACTCCCGCCGTTATCATGATGACCGAAGACAGCAGGCCTATCTGACTTGCACTCAAGCCCTGATTCTGTGTGACAACAGGCAGAAAGGCAAAGAGCCCGCTCTGCCCTATCGAAATTATCAAGGCATAAACGAGAAGTCCTTTGAGTATATCTGAAGACAGGGCATCTTTCAGCGGTGTTTTGCTTTTACTGATATTTTCCTTGCGTATCTGCTCCTTATTTTTCGTATCCCCGGGCACAAGTATTATTACAAGAATCAGGCTGAGCGCAAGGAATGCCGCCATCGCTATGAAAGGCGCCTTCATGTTTATACGATCCATCAGAAATCCGCCCAGGATAGGCCCTATCCCGAAACCGAACATCATGAACGTGTTGAAAATCGCCATATAGGAGCCCTCTTTGTCTCTGGGAGCAATGGACCCGACATATGCATATGCAACCGATTCCACCATTGCGGCGAGCACGCCCTCGATCAATCTTATGACTATAAGATGCGAAGCGTTCTTTGCATAGATATAGGCAAGCGCTATCGGGATGTTGAAAATAAGCCCGATTACGATGAACTGTTTGTAGCCGTATTTATCTGCAAGCCTTCCGACAATCGGATTTGAAACTGCCATGGTAAGCGCGAAGCTTGCCATTACAATACCTACCATGGTGCCTGACGCCCCCAGATTCATTGCATAAAGGGGCATTATCGGCATGAGTATGCCCACACCCAGCATGACGGCGCAGGTTGAAATGCACAGCGCTGTAAAAATGCCTATTGTACGGGTCTGGGCTTTCATAATTTTCTAACATTAGATTTCAACGGAAATATTGTCTATTAAATTTTAATCATTGACCTGAGGTAATTTTAAAAAATATTACCAATTGACAACAATGCCATAGCGTCTGTAATCTTTTTTTCATGAACATCAGACTTCCTCTTCATAAAACGAAGATAGTGTGCACAATCGGCCCCGCATCAAGAGACAGGACGGTCCTTAAGAAAATGATCGCCAACGGCATGAATGTGGCAAGGCTTAATTTCAGCCACGGCACCCCGGAAGAGCACAGGCGAGATATCAGCGTCATAAAGGAAATCTCAGCATCGCTCGGAAAACCGGTTGCAATACTTGCTGACCTGCCGGGCCCGAAGATCAGGCTTGGTATACTCAAAGAAGGCTCCGTCATGATGAAAAAAGGTGAGATCACGACGCTCACCACAAGGGATGTCCGCGGGACTCATGATCTTATCCCGGTCCAGTTCGAAGAGCTGCCACGCAGCGTAAAAAAAGGCGGCATGATCTATCTTAACGACGGGTTTGTCCAGCTCAAGGTCATGGATATCGGCGAAACGGATGTGAAATGCAGGGTTTTCATCAGTGGGCAGCTCCTTTCGCATAAAGGGCTCAACCTGCCCGGGGCTAATATTGACATCGATGCCGTAACAGATCACGACCTTGAACTCCTCAAATTCGGGATCGAGGCAGGTGTGGACGCGGCAGGGGTCTCATTCGTCAAATCCGCCGCTGATATCGTGAAAATAAAGGATGCTGCAAAATCACACGGCAGAAATATCCATGTTGTGGCCAAAATCGAGAGGATAGAGGCCTTCAGAAATATCGATTCAATCCTTGAAGCCGCTGACGGGATAATGGTTGCACGAGGTGACCTCGGTGTCGAGACGCCTATCGAGAATGTCCCGATCCTGCAGAAGGAATTGATCTTCAAGGCGAACCTAAAAGGCAAGCCGGTAATTACGGCAACACAGATGCTCGAGTCAATGACCGACAACATCCGGCCAACAAGGGCTGAAGTCACGGACGTGGCTAATGCTATTCTGGACGGAACCGATGCGATAATGCTTTCCGAAGAGACAGCCATCGGCAGATATCCTTCCGAAACGATTGCCATGATGGCAAAAATTGCCGTCTCAACTGAAAAAAAACGTTTTCATCTGGCCGGGGGTCCGGAAATAAGCCAGGCAGTAAGAAGCCTCCTGTTCTGCAAAAACATTTCATCCGAAGATGTAATATCGCTTGACGCGCTGGAGGCGATCAACTCGCTTAAAATAAAATATGTGCTTGCCCCTACCCGCACTGGCGGGACGCCTAGAAGAATTTCGAGATATAAGCCCGATTCATGGATAATCCCCATCTGCCCCGCTGAAGACGTACGGAATTTCCTGCTCTTCTCATATGGCACCCTGCCCGTGGTGCATTCGGACACTGTTTCCGATGATACAATCATTGACGGGCTTAAAAGCGCCGGAAAGATAAGATCAGGAGACAGGATACTTATAGTGAGAAGGCTCCCCGAAGAAAAAGCTGGAAAAGTGAATTCGCTAAAGATAGTAACCCTGGCATAAGACTGTTAGAACAGACACTAAATGAATGACACGGAGGTAATATTATGAAAAAACTCTCAGGCCTTACCCTTATCGTCCTTATCGCCCTATCGTGCATGTTTCCGGGAATTGCTTCCGCCGATATAATGCTCAAGCAGAAGCATCATACCGACAGCTACCAGGTAATGGGCAACAAGATGCCGGCAAAAGACACCATTGAAACCATATGGATGACAAAAGACGGGTTCAAAAGCGATGGCCCTGATAACTCCATGATATTCAGGATCGACAAAAATACCGTCTACATTATCGAGAAAAAAGACAGGACATACATGGAACAGTCTCTGAATGCTGTTGGCAAAGCCATGGAAGATGCACTCAGTCAGAATGGCATGTCGGCTGAAGACAAGAAGGCCATGAATGCCATGATGCAGAACATGATGCAGTTCAAACTTACGATTAAGGAGACCGGAGAAACAAAAAAGATCAACAACTGGAACTGCAGAAAATACGATATGAGGCTTGATTCGGCAATGGGGCCATCACTGTCAACCATATGGGCTACTCAGGACATCAAGATAGATCAGGCCCTCTTTTCAAAGTTCAAGGCGCTCAGCATGTCGATGACCAGTCAGGCGGGAATGAAGGATTCATTTGAAAAAGCACAGAAGGAGTATGCAAAAATAAAAGGCATCTCGGTTCTTACAACCACATCCACTAACATCATGGGCACACAGATGAAGTCTTCTGTTGAGCTCCTCGAATACAAGGATGGCAGCGCGCCTGCCGGCATTCTGGACATCCCTGCCGGTTACAAAAAAATCAGCTCCCCGGCCATGAATAAATAATTTTATCTTTGATATTTAAAACAAGAGGTCCTTATCCGGTATGCCGTTCATAAAAGACAGCAGGATAAAGGGCCTTTTTTATGTGCCTGAAGAAACTTCCAATATCCCAAAAAAGCACCCGTGCCCCGACTGCCATTCCTGCCGTATGTGCCCGGAGATAAAATGTGAGCTGTGCATAAATAAAAATCCCGGCTTAAGTGCGGGTTGCCTGAAGATAAATTGCAGTAACGGACAAAAGGAATGATCAATCCTTGACGGCCTGTCACCTTCAGGGTCTTCCCTTGACTCAACTTATATTGGATGTCCCATTTAATACCATGTATTACGGTACAACATACATAGACTTTGACATGCCTTCACTAATTTTCTGCTGGCCTAGTTCGCTATCTGCTTCATAAAGAACATCACGCAATTCTGGAGACTCAGAAGTTCCCGCTACGGCACTCCCTCCTATTGCCAGTTCATCATCCGCCAGGTTGAATTCAGGAAAGGAGTTAGCCTTAGTCATAAGCATGTCGGTACATATATCCTTCCAGTATTCACCTTCAGGGTAAATTCCATAACAGTTTACATCAGGGACCATTCGCCAGACATAAATAACAATATAAATGTAGCGATATTCCCATTCGCCACTTGGTTGCTGTATATCATACTTAAAATGGTATGCCCTGTTTTCACACTTGCGCATTGCTATCACATGCACGCTGGCAGTTGCGGTTCCCATCGACTCGCTAAGGGTACCCTGCACGAGCACCGCCTCTACGCTTATGGTGTCAGTCCCTTCCTGTTTGTCCGCAAGATAGCTCACCTTGCTGTAAGTCGTCTCGAACGAGTTGTCGGATTGACCGGTATCCGGATTTACGAGCTTGCCGAATGAGCCCGATGTACTCCATCTATAGTGAACTACTGCGCCTGATGGCAGGCTTTCACTGAGGTCCGGAACATGGGCTTCCAGCCAGCAGTATTCCTCTTTCGCTACATCCTGCTCTTCAGGTGATAAAGTGACTCTGGGAATCGTTGCGTCCAGTTCCCATACATTACAGGGATATGCAAGATAGACGTTCCCTGTGGACATAACCCCTGAAACCAGGGTTCCTATTGCGTCGACTACAGTTATTGCGGAACTCAGACGACTCGCCATTGTTGCTGCTGACGGGAACATATCCTGACCAACAGCCTTTGTAATGACTTCAAGAAGGGCCTGCCTGAAAGAGTTGTTAGTTGCAATGGCACTCATGAGCGCCGTCATGGCAGCGCTCAGGTCATGGTTTTCTATTGCCGTGCCCACATCTGGCACGGTTGAGTTGATTATTGAAAGAATATCCTGAAGAACATTGTTAGCAGTAAGCAGTTTTGCAACCTTATACTGTGAGAGCGGTGATTGTGGAACCAGGCAGTTTGCTATAAATGGTATGGCAACATAGGTCAGCATGTATTCCAGAGAAAGCTCTTCGTATTTTTTGGTCTGGGCGGCAGTCATTGCATGGCCTTCACCGGTTCCCGGTCCTATGACTGTAAGCCTGAAATGAGTCCTGTCGGCGCCTGCGGCCATGGGAAGTGTGAAAGGTCCTGTTGTAACTTCAGCAAACGCCAGATTCTGGTTTGACAGCAAATCCCAGAGTGTAGCTATGGTGCCGTTGAACATCTTTACCGGAGCGATGTCGAATTCGAGAATCTTCCTGAAGTCTTCGATCTCCTGCTGGCCGTCTGCAAGCCTGTATCCTGTCTGTTCGAGATAGCCATAGGCGGGTCTTATGAAGCGGTTGGACAACTCCATACAATTCAAGCCCGAGGCAATGTTTGCGGTTATACCGCTCTGTTCTTCAGGAGGATTCACAAGTACTGCATTCGTAATGCCACTCGTGAATGAAAGGTTCTGCTCATGGACAGGCACATTATAATTTCCGCTCCCGGAGACTGTTACTTTGATCCCGCTCTTATTATCGATTTCAGGACTATGACTGGACATCATTTTCTGTGCATTGAAAAGGCTGATAAGACTATTTAGCGCATCAGCCATATTGTCATTCCTGCCCATGGAAAAAGCGCCGGGATTTGACTTTATCTCCGATGCAATAACTTTACCCAGTTCATCAATTTCCTCAGTGGCCTTTAAAGCATTTATGGCATCATTGCATGCATCGGGCGGCAGACTGAAAAATCCCAGGGCATAGAACAATATCACTTCCGATGTTGTCCTTACACTCATGGGCCTTTCATCACCTGTCCAGCCAAAAAGAACAGGTTCACCTGATATGGTCTCGGCAACCATCAGCAAAGGGCCTTCTTCAAATCCCAGGGCGTTGAAAGAACCGTCCTGCGAAACCTGGGATACACCTCTTGCTGTACGTATCCGAAGACTTTCGGGCGTTAACAGCAAGCCTTCGGGAAGTTCAATAGTACCCGGAATAGATACCGGAGTCATTTGAACAGGATGATCAGGCACATCTGCCGTATCTATGATGTCGTCTGAACCGCTTCCGCCGCCGCAATCAGCAGTAAGTGAAATAAGAAACAAAACAATGATTATCCGGATAATTGCCGTTAAATCGACTTTTTTCATACTTCCCTCCCCAATAAAAATACCCTGATTTCGTGTTTGAATGTTCTGCAGGCAACATCAGGTAACACTGTAAATTCTATTCCCAATATTCTGTTTGTCAAGCACAAGACCTGAAATACTTTTTGAATAAAAGGAATTATTGCCATTTTTAAGGACAAATGCTACCTCTTGCCTAAGGTACAGCCCCAACCAATAACGGAGTAAACAATGGAATATGCAATTATCATTCTGATATTCGCGGCGGCAATTGCAGCTATATGGTTTATTTCTTACAAAGGCGGCTTCAGGCATGGTTCAGGGAACATCGAAAGGCAGATGAAAGCCGCCGAGCACGGCGACGTCTTCGCCCAGTATGAACTGGCGAAAAAATATCATGAAGGCATCGGTGTGGATAAAGATATCCGCAAGGCATTCAACTTGTATCTAAAGGCCGCTGAACACGGCCATGTAGAGGCGCAGTTCATAACCGCAACATTCTTTGATAAGGGCTGCGCCGGCATTGAGCCGAATAATGACGAAGCATATAAATGGTACCTGAAAGCGGCATCTCAGGGTCATGCCCGTGCTCAGTTCGAAGTCTCATCCGACAGATGGGGCAGTACCATTTCAAAAATGCAAATAGACGGCGACAGCATATCCTTTTCATCATCCGGTTCAGAACATGTCCCGAGCAAAGCCCCCTACCCCAGGGAAAAACTTGAAAGGCTCATGAATCAGGCCGAAGACGGCGATGTCGACGCACAATATGACCTTGGAATAAGATATTACAGCGGCGACGGCGTTGAAAAGGACCATGCAAAGGCAGTCAAATGGTTTACAATGGCCGCCGAACAGGATGATGCACAGGCGCAGTTCAATCTCGGCATAATGTACGGACGTGGCGAAGGAGCAGGCAAAGACATCAATACATCCATGCAGTGGCTGAGAAAGGCTGCTGAACAGGGACATGCCGAAGCCGTCAGTATGCTTTCAAAAATGAGCGGCAGAAAGTAAACCTTCCTTTTTTCCGGAGGCGGATTTGGACTTTAATCCTGACATGAAACACAAGGTTGTAAGAAAGGCTGTCCGTGAGTTTGCCGAAACCGAACTTGGTCCTGTTGCACATGACATCGACCGTGAGGCGAGATTCCCCTGGGAAGTCATAGAAAAAATGAAACTGCTCAATTACTTCGGCCTTCAGGCGCCGAAGGAATATGGCGGGGCCGATCTCGACGGAATAAGTTATTCAATTACGATCGAGGAACTTTCCAGGGTTAGCGCGGCCGTTGGCCTGTGCATAACCGTTCATAACAGCGTAGGAATGTTCCCGATCGTCAAATTCGGTTCTCGTGCGCTAAAGGAAAAGTATCTCCCGAAACTAGCAAGCGGCGATATAATCGGAGCATTCTGCATAACGGAGGCGAATGCAGGCTCCGATGCAGGCGCAGTCGAGACGACAGCTGTCAAAGACGGAAGCTCCTACATCATAAACGGTACAAAAATATTCGTCACAAACGGCGCAGTCTGTGGTGCACCTCTCATATTTGCCGTTACCAATCCTGAAAACCCGAAAAAGGCGGCAAGTGTATTCGTCGTGGATAAAGAGACGCCGGGATTTTCGGTAGGAGAATGCGAGGATATGTGCGGCATGCGTGCAAACCCGGTTTCTTCGCTATTTCTTGAGGATTGCAGGGTTCCTGCGGAAAACATGCTGGGGACTCCGGGCGACGGTCTCAAGATAGGCCTTACCGCACTCGATACCGGCCGTATAGGGATTGCCGCACAGGCCCTCGGAATCGCACAGGCCGCATTCGAGGCATCAGTCAGATACTCGAAGGAGCGCCAGCAGTTCAGGAAACCCATCTCATCCTTCCAGACGATCCAGAACATGATAGCGGACATGGCGCTTGAAGTCGATGCCGCAAGGCTCCTTCTATACCGGGCAAGCGCGATGAAGGATTCGGGGGTGCAATTTTCGGCTGAGGCAGCAATGGCGAAGCTCTCATGCAGCGAGACGGCGTCAAGGGTTACATCGAGGGCGGTCCAGATTCACGGCGGTTACGGTTACAGCAAGGAATATGATGTGGAGAGGTATTTCCGCGACGCAAGAGTCACCGAGATATATGAAGGCACCAGCGAGATACAGCGGATGGTAATATCCCGGGCCGTGCTTTCAAGGCCCGTATAGAAAAAGAAGCACAAAAAAACAGGCTTCTCATTAAATTCAGGAGCAGGCAGTGAAATTAGTAGTATGCATTAAGCAGGTCCCGATGGTGACCGAACTCCCCTGGAATGCTGAAACCGGGAATCTGAGACGCGACCTCTCCGAAGGGGTGATGAACCAGGCCTGCAAACACGCCCTCGAGGCTGCGCTCAAGCTGAAGGAATCCTATGGCGGACACATAACGGCAATCACAATGGGTCCACCTCAGGCGAAAGAGGTGCTTTTCGAGGCGTCTGCCATGGGGGCGGATGTAGGTGTGCTTATAAGTGACAGAGCGATTGCCGGGTGCGACACGCTGGCCACATCCTATACACTGGCCTGCGCAATAAAGAAGGCATGCCCCGATTTCGACCTCATCCTGTGCGGATGCTATACGAGCGACAGCGAGACCGGTCAGGTAGGCCCGCAACTGGCCGAAGACCTTAACCTGCCCGAAGTGGCATGGGTCGAATACATGGAAAAGAACGGCGAGACACTTTCTGTGACAAGGCAGGCTGACGGATTTCTTGAAACGCTAGAATTCGACCTGCCCGGGCTGGTTACCATTTCGACAAAACGTTATCTTCCCAGATACATTTCATTTTCCGACATAAACACTTCCTTTGACGATGCAGATATAATCACGCTTGATGCAAGAGCCATCGATGCCGACCCTGTTAAAATCGGACCGGCGGGCTCACCTACGAAGATTATCGGTATCAGTTCGACGAAGTCGGGCAAAAAAAATGTCGTCCTTAAAGGTCCTGCAAAGAAAGTCGCACATGAACTTTTTGAAAGATTCGGCGAGCGTATAGCAGGGGCCATCGGCAAAGATATGGCTAAGGGGTCATAAAATATGACAGCACCTGAACGGATAATACTCATATACGGAGATTACAGAAACTATTTCAAAAGCAGGGTAACCCTTCAACTCATATCAAAGGCGAAGGAACTTGCCGGAAAGATCGGAGCCTGCGTAGCAACCTGCGCATTCGGAAACGGCGTGGACGAGTGGGCCGGAGAATATCTGGCGCATGGCTCGGACAGGGTTTATGTCTATGACGATCCAGCTTTGAGCAATTACAGCATCGAGCTTTATTCCGAGCTCCTTTCGAGGCTCTGCCGTGAGCTTTCCCCGGAGATACTTCTTATCGGTGCAACTTCATTCGGCAGGGAAATGGCACCGATGGTTGCGAAAAAGCTCCAGACCGGCCTTACCGCCGATTGTGTAGGTCTCGAAATAAACGAAAACGGGCTTCTTGTTCAGACAGCGCCCTCATTCGGGGGAAACCTGCTTGCCGACATAATCACGCCAGATGCAAGACCGCAGATGGCTACAGTCAGGCCGGGAGTCTTCAAGGAAATCCCTCACAACAATAATCCGGACGGCAGGATAATAAAGATGATGCTTCCCGGAAATCTCCCAAGGCCGAGGGTGAGGCTTGTATCATCCGAGAAACTCAGAACCTCTGAACACAGACTGGAAGATGCAAGGATAGTCGTATGCGGCGGCAGGGGAATGGGCGGCGCCAAGCGATTCAAGAACCTCTTTGAGCTTGCAAGGCTGATGGACGGACAGGTCGGCGCGACAAGGCCCGCCGTGCACAGTCAGTGCGCACCGCCGGAAGCCCTTGTCGGTCAGGCCGGAAGGCATATTAAACCGGAACTGCTTTTTTCTTTCGGCATAAGCGGGGCGATCCAGCATACGGCTGCCATCACCGGAGCGGATTTCATAATAGCGGTGAACAAGAACCCGGCGGCTCCCATGATGGAGCTTGCCGATGTGGCGATAGTGACCGATGCGAATCAGGCTGCGCTTGCAATAATCAAGGAACTGAGAAAACGGGCGATGGATTGATTATCGCCCGCCTCCACAATGGTTTTATTGCTGTACGCCTGAGAGATCAAATTTCAGCAGGCACATATCGTAAGCTCCGAAATTCGTAATACCGTCAAGACTAGCGTTCGTGAATCCTGCGATGTACAGATAATCATTATTTGCATCGAAAGCAATTGCCTTGCCTTTCTCATCTCCTGCCGTGCCTGCAAGGGTAACAGAGAATAATGTACCGCTGAGACCGAATCTTGCTAATAATATATCTTCCTCTCCCTTATTTACGAAGAAAGGCGGCAAAGTTCCCCATGTAAAACCAGTGACATAAACGTTCCCCGGATCGCTGTCCATAGTGATGCCGTAGGCAATATCATCCAGAGCAGTCCCAATCTGTTTATTCCAGCGGCCGTTGGAATCAGTAAAGTTTGAAAGATTCAAGTATGCTACAACGATGTCATATCCCCCCTGGTTTGATGCACCGAATTCACCGTTGGTTATCCCGGTCACAGCAACATAACTGTCCTGATAAATTGCTATTGACAATCCCGCAGTGGTTTTCGTGGCTTTATTGACATCGTCTGACCCCCTGAAAACCAGACTTCCGTTATTTCCGGCACTGTCATAACGGGCTACAAAGAGATCACTCACTCCGCCAGAAAATCCCCATCCCGGCTCATTTGAAAATGATACGAATGGTCCACCGGCCTGCCCTGTTATGGCCACTTTGTTTCCGGAAGCACTCACGGCCACTGCGGTTGCGACGTCGTCTCCTGTTGACCCGATCTGTCTGGCCCACTGTGGAACAAGTGAAGAATTGCATTTTATGAGGATTACGTCCTTTCCACCTTTATGAGAGCCTGCACCCCCTATTTCACCTTCCGTATATCCCGTTACGTAAACATTTCCGCTTGTATCAACAGCAACGGAATTGCCCGCATCATCACTTGCAGTGCCCATTATTTTGGAAAGTTTTCCTGATCCGTTTGACTTGTCATACCTTACAAGGAAGATATCTTTGCCGCCTATCGCGCCGGCCCCGTCTATCCCGCCTGTGGTATAGCCGGTTACATATACATAGCTGCCGTCGACTGCTACGTTGAGACCATTGCCTAGCGCATCGAGTAAAGCATCCGGGTTCGGCCCGGACACTCCTGTGGTGCCAAGCAGTTTTGTCCACTGCTTGATGCCTTTTGAATCGTACTTTGTAAGAAAGACTTCAGCATGGCCGATATTGGTATTACCGTCAAGGTTGCCGCCGGTCCAGCCGGTCACAAAGATATTCCCGCTGCCGTCAACAGCAACACCCCGGCCATAATCATTTGAAGTCGTACCAGAAAGAATCGTCGCTGTTCCTAGCGTCGTTGCGCCTGCCTGATTGCTCGGGTCTGACTCATTGCCGTTGGAATTATATGCTCTCACTGTGTATGTGTAAGGCGTCCTGGGTGTGAGGTTGTAATCCGAATAACTGGTCGTGTTAAAAACATTGGCAATTGCGAGTTTATTATCATTACGGTAGACATTATACCCAACGGCATTGGCGGATGCATGCCATGACAGATCAATCCGCGAAGCTGATACGGCAGTTGCCGTAAGACCTGTCGGGGCCGGAGGAGGCGTTGCACCTTCCTCATCCACATCGACGCCACCGCCACCGCCGCCTCCTCCGCAGTTGAAAATGAATGCAGAGACGATCAATATTAGAAACAATCTTCCTGTTTTTGATTTCATATTGTACCTCCTTGGATATTTCTTATGGTAAGCAATCACTCAATTAAACATTTCAACAACTCATAGAATACACAAAGATATAAAATATGCCAGCGTATATGTTAGTCAAGTAAATAACAGTATTACATGTGATTTTGATATAAAAGAGAAGATTTCAGAAAAGAAATATTTATAATTTGTACCTGAAATTCCGAACATACTCTTATTACTCTTATTGAAACCGGAGGCAGGCATAAATGAAAAAATTCTTACCGGCGCTTATCGTTTTGATGACTGTTCTTTTTTCACTACCTGCATATGCAGGAATCACTGGTAATGTTAACATTCTTCCCGGCTTCAAGATACTCGAAGGCGGATCAGATGCCTGGGATGACGTGCATGTTCAATCCGAAATGATTGCTCCTCCCGGTGTAGAAACAAATTTCAGAGGCGAAAGCTGGCCGATCAGCATAAACCTCGCCTACCATGATTCATCCATGCTGACGTGGCTCAATCTGATAACAGTCCCCCTCGGAGCCGTGACAATGGAATACGGCGAGACGCAGGAATTCGATTTCGGTGTGAGGAAAATCTGGGAAACCGCACCTCATGTAAGACCCTATATCGGTGCAGGCGCTTCATACATAAGAGGCTACCTGCAGAAATCATTCACGTTCGCATATTACCCGGATATCAACTATAACCTCGCTGACAGGAGCGACGGATGGGGCGGATATGTCGAAGCAGGTATATACTGGGAAATCGCAAACCACCTTAACCTCGGACTGGGCGCCAGCTGGTCCAAGGCAGATCTCAAGTTTGCAGGTGATGTCATTGACGGTGACCCAAAAAGCACAAGGGGAGATGTAACTGTCGACGGCGGCGGATTTAAATTTAATTTCATTCTTGGTTTCCATTATTAGCGTTATCATTTCAACGGGATCAATGGCCCAAAGGGGGATATAAATATCATGAAAAGGCTTATGTTCCTGGCAATAGTGACAGTATCAATAGCACTTCCTCTCACTCACGCATCGGGTATCGAGTTCGAGCCCATCGGTTCGGAGTCCATCTCAATGGGAGGAGCGGGCGTAGCTTCCGCAAAAAGCGCCTATGCGCCCTATTACAACCCTGCCCTTCTCGCAGAATACAGAAAGAATTTTGACATCACAGTTGCCGCCAGTGCATCCGCAAGGGATGTCGATCTGGGAAAATATATATCAGAACTCAGCGATTTCGACATCTACGGCTCGATTGAGAATATCTCACAGGACCCTGCAAAGTACGTGAACAACATAGAGAGTTCCATAAACATTCTGTCATCAATCCCACTGGAGAACGGCCTGCAGATTATGCCCGGCGTCAATATCGGTTGTCAGATCAAGCAGTTCGGCATAGGTCTTTATACTGTATCTGAAGCCACAGCAACGGCGGTGATAGACCGGCAGCATATGGACATTGTCATCGACGCGGGTTCCGGCGTATATCTGAGATACAACCCGTCGGATCCGACTAATCCCGTAGTCACGACTCAGGCTGACTATGATTCTACCTCGATAGAGTACGCCCTTAATAACGGCCTGACATACATGGACCTGACCGGTCTGGCATACGTCGAAATACCCGTATCAGGAGGCTATCAGTTCAACACTGGAATCGGCACGATTGATGTCGGCGGAAGCATCAAGGTCATGCCCGGATATACGCTCCAGAAATCCATAAACATCGATACCGCCACCAAGGATATCGTAAAAGACATGAGAAAGGACACAAAAAGCTCGGTAAGCTGGGGAATCGACCTCGGGCTCCTCTACAAGCCGCCCAGACTTGAGAAACTCTCAATAGGTGTTGTCGGAAAAAACCTCAACACGCCCCAGTTCAAGACATCTTCCAACGACCAACTCAAAGTAAAGCCAATGGCGAGGGCGGGTATCGCGTATGACGGCCTCATCCTTGACATGCTGTCCGTTGCGATCGATTGCGATCTTACAAGGAACGAAACCTACATCCCGGGTTATTATTCACAGTATGTCGGCGGGGGAGTAAGTTTAACCCCCATAAGATGGTTTTCTGTACGCGCCGGGCTCATGCAGAACATACAGGAAACAAGTGAAGGGCTTATCTTTACAGGCGGGCTTGGAATAGGTCCTGAATTCTGCCAGGTCGACCTATCGGCTTTCGGTTCGACAAAAAGAGGATCATATAACGGGAATTCGATTCCTCAGTATGCAAAGGTACAGCTTGGAATTAGTTCCAGATGGTAAATCAACCGGGAGCTTACAGGACCACACTGCCTGTAAGCCACGGTTTGTCTAATCAGAAAAGGTAGCCTATCTGGAGGGTAATGAAATTTTCACCGTAATTCGGCATTTCAGTCCAATCGAAAATTCCATCACCGTTGGAGAAATGCCTGTAACCGAGAGATATATCAGCTTTATTTATCTTCATGCCCACGGCAAACCGGAATGAAAATTGAAGATGTGTACCCAGGTTGTCGGTAAGCTCTGTAATGTAGGCCCCACCCGGTTCGAAACAGAAATATGTATTCTCAGGCAGGTTCAACAATATCCCCAGGGCAAGGGCAAATGCATCATTGCGGTTGTCGCCGCTCCAGGCGCCGATCGTGCCTTTGTAATAAAGGTTAAGCGCAGGTATCAGGGATGAATCCATCTGATAGCTGACAAACATGGTCTGGGAATCGGATGAACGGAAAAACCCCTGGCCTCCTTCAAGGAATACACCGTCAGCATATGCAGGTACAGATGTGCAGATGAATACAGGAATAAGGATTATCAGCCAGTTTTTCATTAAATCTTCCCCCCTTGAACAACATATTCATCATTCCTAAATCATTTTTTCAATAAGCTTGCAACTGGTTGATATCATTTTCTCTTAAGCAGTATTGACATGAAAGCAGGTTTTTCCTATGGGGTGGAATACCCTAATCCGGAAATTCCGGATTAATCCCAGGAGGAGTCATGAAGATTGCAATTTTAGGAGGCGCGGGCCTCAGAACGCCTTTAATCATCAGATCGATGGTAAAAAGACAGAAAGAGCTGGGCCTTACCGAACTTTTTCTCATGGATACGGATGCCCGCCAGCTCGAGCTGACAGGTGCCATCACCGAAGAGCTTGAAAAGAACAGCTGCCTAGATTTCAAGATAGAAAGGACTACCGATGCTAAATCAGCTCTAGCCGGCGCAGACTATGTAATAATGACATTCAGGATAGGCGGCATGAAATCGCGCGTTGTCGATGAGAGGGTTGCTTTATCGCATGGAGTGCTCGGCCAGGAGACTACAGGCCCGGGCGGCTTTGCAATGGCCATGCGCTCCATACCTGTCGCCCTTAAATATGTAAAGCTCATGAAGGAAGTCTGCCCGGATGCCTGGCTTATCAATTTCAGCAATCCGTCCGGCATTGTAACGGAAGCAATCATAAACAAAGGGGGCTGGAAAAGGACGATAGGCATATGCGATGCACCTGAGATGATAAGAGGCTACGCTGCAATAGCGCTGGGAGCAAAGATGTCGGACGTACAGATGGAATATTTCGGGCTCAACCACCTGGGCTGGGCGCGAGCCATCTGGTATAAGGGTAAGAATCATGTCCCCGATTTCATTAAACTTATCAAAGAGGCTGGAGGCCTGCCTGGATTGCCTTTCTCTACAGGTGTAATAGAGTCGCTTGGAATGATCCCCAATGAATATCTTTATTATTTCTATCATTCAAAAGAGGCCGTGGACAATATTCTGAAGGCCGGAAAGACAAGGGGGGAGATGCTTGTCGAACAGAACGCGATCCTATCTTCCGACCTTGATAAATTGTTCAGGGCAGGTGACAGGGAAGGACTCGCAAAACGCTACAAGGCTTATATAGACATGAGGGGCGAGACCTATATGGCGAATGAAACCGGCGGCAGGTTCGAGGAGTTCAAGCTGGACCAGGAGAGTATAGACAACCTCACGGAAGAAGGCTATGCCGACGTGGCATTAGGTGCGATTGAGGCGCTCAGTGGAGGAAATCCCCGGGTAATGACTTTAAATGTGCCGAATGCAGGCGCAATTTACGGTTTTCCCGAGACGGCAATCGTTGAGATTCCGGTGCTTGTGGGCACCGACAGCATCAGGCAGATAACAGTCGGAAACATACCTCTTGTATGCATGGGGCTAATGCAGTCGGTCAAATCATATGAACTCTATACTGTCGAAGCCGCGACCGAAGGCTCTTATATGAAGGCCGTGGCGGCGCTTACCGTTCACCCGCTTGTAAGGGACTACGCCCTGGCAAAATCCCTGGTGGACGGCTATGTCAAAAGTCATGGAGACCTTTTCCCCAGGCTTGATTAAAGGAACCTGTGATGGGTTACGATTATGACGTGCTGACAGGCGGGGATTACTGCATTGACTACATATTTACGGGTCTGCCTAAAATGCCCGAACCGGGCAGCGAGGTCCATGGCAGAAAATTCGCAATCGAACCCGGTGAATCCTGCAACAGCGTCATCGCCATGCACCGACTTGGAATAAAGGTCGGCTGGGCAGCGGATTTCGGCACTGATGAATTCAGCAGAACGATCCTTGAAAAGCTCAATGACGAGGGCATTGATAACCGTCTTTTTTTCCATCATAAAAAGACTTATCAGCGCATTACAATATCGGCCTCGTTCTCACATGACAGGGCATTCATAACATACTATGACAAGGAACCCTATAAACTTCCCGCGCTTATAAAAAAACTGCCTTTCGTTTCGGCTAAAATCATGTTCATCCCCGGCTTTTACACAGGTGCCCTTTTCCCGATCGCTTCCCTTCTCGTTAAAAAGAAAAAAATGCTGATCGTAATGGACGGGAACCATCCCAATTCAGAAACAATCGAAGTGCCTGCCGTCAGAAAAACTCTCGAGTCAATCGATATCGTACTGCCGAACGCAAAGGAAGCCTTAAAGATGTCAGGAAAAGATGATATCCCTGCTGCCGCGAAAGAACTCGGCAGATTCTGCCCCCTGGTTATAGTCAAAGACGGTGCAAACGGTTCATGGGCCTGCAACAACGGGAAGATAATCCATGTTCCGGGCATAAAGGTAAACCCGATTGATACTACCGGTGCGGGAGACAACTATAATGCAGGATTTCTAAGGGCATACCTTGACGCCAGGGACCTTGCCGAATGCCTCAAATGGGGAAACATATCCGGCGGGCTTTCCACCGAAGCCCTGGGCGGCCCGGGCAGGAAAATCACCGTCGAGGATATCAAAAAACATCTCTAGGTAAGATCAGACAAAACTATTCATAATATCTAAACTTAAATAATCATTTGGTACATCAGGAGATTTATATCTTAGTCGTTATGCAGGGAAAAAATGGAGGCGGCAACCGGATTTGAACCGGTGAATAACGATTTTGCAGACCGTCGCCTTACCACTTGGCTATGCCGCCGTCAGTGATTTTCTATACAAAGCGGACAGGCCAAAAGTCAAGCTCTAATACTGCCGAATATTTTACCGTCTTGACTAAAACTTAAAATAAATGGATTCATCATTCTCATGAGAAAATTTCTTTTATTCCTTCTGCTGACTCTTTATCCTTTCTGCCTTTCGGCTGAGTCGGAAAACCCTGACAGCGGAACCGGGATTGAAGTAAAAAAAGAAAAAAACAAGGTCTATATTCAGGAAAGCGAGATATATCCTTATATGACGATTGAACAGGATCCCCCCATTGCAGCAAGGAGAGGTTTTATAAAGGGAGACATAAACGAGGCAAGCATCGAGGCTTCGATGAAGAAACTCGCAGCCGAATACAATCTGGCAGGCTGGATTAAGAAAACACCCGAAGGGACATTTCAGTTTCATCTGCAGGGTTTGCCCGATAATGTAAAGGCGGCAATTGAAAAAATCCCGACATGCGACCCGGGAAGCAAGATAGAGGGTGTGGATTCAAAAGCCGCAGTTGTAACCAAATACATGAGGGGATTTAAAACAATCGAGGCCGAAAACCGGCAGGGAGACTGAATGGGACAACTGACCCTTAAACAGAAGATATCATACGCGACCGGCGGGCTAGCACTTAATCTGGCGAATCTGGTCATCTCCCAGTGGCTCCTCAAGCTTTATGTCCCGAGCAAGGATACGGCCCTGGTAAACGCAGGCCTTTTCGCAGCAATATTCCTTATAGGCAGGGTCGTGGACGGGATAACCGAACCCATAGCCGGGTACTTGAGCGATCATTTCCGATCAAAACGCGGGCGCCGCATACCATTTATATTGGCTATGACACTGCCGACCGCAATCGTGAGTTTCCTTCTCTGGGTGCCACCCTTCCCCCATCAGATGCACTGGCTCAATGCGGTCTGGGTCTTCACCCTTGTCCAGCTTTTCTTTATATGCTGGTCTCTGCTTGCAAATCCTTACATGGCGCTGCTACCCGAAATCACCTCTGATCTTAAGGAGCGTGTGAACATATCCACTATGCAGGCGGTCTTCCTTATGCTCGGAACTCTTGTTTTCGGCGTAATGGGTCCGATAAAGGAAACCCTCGGGTGGATAGGAATCGGCATTATAACAGGCGCAATAACTGTTATATCGTTCACGCCGACTCTGCTAACCATCGTGGAAAAGCCTTCGGATGCATCAGTTACTGCTCATGAGAAATTCAGCCCTGTAACAATTTTTCTCTGGGCAAAGACCACATTTACAAACAGGCCTTTCGTTTATCTGCTCACCGCCAACTCCTTTCTTTGGTTTGCGCTCAACATGGTCATCCTGCTCGTGCCATTCTGGACACAGTACGTACTCGGAAAGACCGACGCCGATGTGGTAAAGCTCATGGCGCCTTTCCTCGCCTCGAATATCGTGTTCTTCTTTATCATTAATTTCCTTTCAGTCTGGCTGGGAAAATTTGCCGCCTACTGCATTACTCTGGGCAGCGCATGTTTAACAATGGCTTCACTCACATTGGTCGGATTAATCCCCGGCGAGAAGATGCTGCAATCCCAGATATGCATGGCACTCATAGGCATACCGGTAGCCGGCATCATGATACTTCCGCCCGCACTTCTCTCGGATGTGATTGATTATGACGAAACGCTCACCGGCAAGCGCAGAGAAGGCATCTATGTAGGCGTTCACGCAATCTTTCAGAAAATAGCAATTGGCATCTCAATCGCAACGGCTACATTCATGATGTATGCAGGCGGTTCCATGACTCCCACGGAAACAGGCCTCAAATGGATATCATTAAGCGCAGGCTTTTTCGCCTTTATAGCCCTCGGCATATTCATGGGGTATCCGATCAGGGAAAAGGATGGAAAAGCATATCTTAAAAGATAGGTAATAACGTCAGAAGTTGTGAAAATAATAAATATGGAAAAAGAGAGGAGACAATGAAGATGAAATTAAAACAGACATTACTTTTTGGCTGCCTTATAACACTTGCTTGCTTGTTTGCAGAATCTGCGGCTTTGGCAGCGGACAGCGAATTCACATTCAAGGGGGGGCTCGCCCGGGCGGATGAAAAGGGAGTACTTGAAATCTACAAGGAAACAACAGAGATACCTCTTATTACGAAAACGGTTGATCCAGGTTATTATTTCGGTGCCATTGCCTATGCCAATAATGAAAACTCATGCAAATGCAAAGTGGTTATCCGCATACCCAAAACCAGTGATGTGAAAGTGAATGCAGACCAGGAAAATGCCAGGGTAAAATCAGAGATCGACTCATCCGGCTCCGATTATACGACAGTATCTTCTGACGAGGGGGCCTGCTCGACCGTATATTATTCATTGATGCAGTTTGATGAAGGCGACCTGCCCGGAACCTATTCCATCGACATCTATATAGACAAGGTTCTCAAAAAACATTTTGATTTTAATGTGATTGCTCCACCAAAGAAATAATTTCTTTTCAAAGAGACATCCGGAAATGAAAGATATTATCGCAAATCCGGAACTTGTTGCCTTCTGCGGGCTCTATTGCGGGGCATGCAAGAGATTCCTGAAAGGTAAATGCCCGGGTTGTCATGACAATGTAAAGGCCACATGGTGCGGCATAAGAAAATGCTGTATTGAACATGAATATTCAAGCTGTGCGGATTGTGCTGACTTCGTCGATCCTCAGGACTGCAGAAAATTCAACAATTTTATATCTAAGATATTCGGACTCATATTCCGCTCCGACCGCCGCGCGTGCATAATTCAGATTAAAAACCTCGGACTGAAAGGCCATGCCGATGACATGGCCAGAAATAACAGACAGTCGATAATGAGAAAATGATATTTTTCTTTTTTTTATTCTACTTAATTATCTCTTTAAACTCCGATTCCTCAGGCAGACGGTTATTTTGCACAATGAAGCGGTAGAGCGATGCCGATTTCGTAGGCGTACGGTCGAATGTATTCCTGTCCACGCGATATAGCCCGAACTTTGGTGCAAAGCCCTTGGCCCATTCCCAGTTGTCTGTCAGGCTCCAGTAGGTGAATCCGAATATGGGGCAGCCTTTTTCTATAAGCCTGTGCACCCAAGCGAGGTGATCGAGGATGAATTTCGGGCGTCTGTCGTCCTTTGCATCGGCAAGCCCGTTCTCGGCAATCACAAGGGGCACGCCAGGATAGCGTTTTTCAACTTTTCTGCATATCCTGTATATGCCCTTGGGATAAATCTCCCAGTCCATATCCGTAGCCGGGTATTTATCGCAGTTTTTCATCTCGAGCATACCGGGTTTGAACGGGTTGAATGATACAACCTGACGCGTGTAATAATTGATTCCTATCCAGTCGAGTGTGTCTCTGGAATCCTCACTGAACCTTTTTATCCTTGGACCCGGAAACACTCCCACATCTATATTGCCGGTATGTATGGCGTCAAGGAACGACCAGTTGAAAATTTTATCGAGCTGATGTGTTGCAAACCTGTCCAGGAAAAAGCCCTGCGCCTGATAGTCGAAGAAGAAATAGATCATTCCGACCTTTGGCACCCTGACCTTGTTTCCGTCTCTGACAGTCGCGTTTTCCTTTATGATTTTATAAGCCCTTGCATGAGCGCGGATCAGATTATGATAAATCTTGATTGAAAGCTTCTGGTCCTTTTTATTGGGCGGTATCTCACCCATGGCAAAGCCGTTCAGAGCATATATCTGGGCATCGATCATGGTGCTCCAGTAATCGACATACCAGGCGAAGCGTATGGCGCATTCCTCGACGAACTCTTCCCAGCGCACCATGACAATATCACTTTCCCAGCCGCCTGCTTCAACGGCCCATCTGGGAAGTGTAAAATGCCAGAGGTTTAAAAAGACCGTGAAGCCCTTGTCTTTCATTGAGGCGAGCATCTTTTCATAGTGAGCCATTGCATCATCGTCAAATTCACCCATGACAGGCTCCACCCTGCTCCACTCGATACCGATTCTGTGCGCGTTCTGACCGTCGGCCCGGGCTCGTGTAAAATCCTCCTCGTACCTGTTCCAGAAGTCGGCAGCCATAAGACATTTATCGCCGTTCTCTATCGGCGAGGGAACACCTGCCTCCCAATCGGCCCAGTCATTGTTCAGATTGCCGCCCTCATGCTGATAGGCATCTTCGCCTGTCGCCCACAGGAATCCTTCGGGAAATTTGAGACCGTAACTATAAATCTCTCCGGACTTCCCTGGCGTGCGGACATTGCCGTAAATGACAATAAGAATAAAAAATACAATGACAATACCTGTTACCATTATATTATCCCAATCACCCTTTAGCCGGAAATTTTGAATTTCATGAGTAACGATTACATCTATATTTGCATCAACGCTAGCCAACGAATCATATCATGTCAATCAGGTATTACATCCTCACATGTTTTGCAGCATGAGTATAACTGCCATTGAAAACGGGCATATCTTCTGATAGGGTTCAAGACTGTAAAATCTTACTAAGCGGGTTTTTATGAACAAAGAGATGGACGAATTAAGAAGCTCGATAGATTTAATCGATAACGATATCGCAAAACTTCTCTCAAAAAGGGCGGAACTTTCCCGGCAGGTTGGCAGGATCAAACATGAAAACGGGATCAAGACCTACTCGCCCGAAAGGGAACGTGAAATAATCGACCGTCTGGAAACACTTATCGAACCCCCGCTTGAACGCGGCATGATAGAAGCGGTTTTTAACACAATATTCAGCGTTTCAAGGTCTCTTCAGGCCAGGACCAGAATCGCTTATCTGGGGCCTGTTGGAACTTACAGCCATGAGGCTGCGGTTTCTGTCTTCCCATACGATGCCGATCTTATACCGGAAACATCAATTGATCTTATAATTGAAGATGTGTGTGCCGAGAGGGTTGATCTGGGTATTGTCCCTGTTGAGAACTCAACCGAAGGGATCATCAATCAGACATTGGATCTTATGGTTTCTTCAAGGCTCTTTGTTGTTAAAGAAATACTGCTTCCTATAAGACATTGCCTTATTTCAAAAACGGATATGGGCAATATCAGGAAGGTATATTCTCATCCCCAACCGTTTGCACAATGCAGGCTCTGGCTTAAAAAGAACCTGCCCGATGCTAAAACCATCGATACCGCAAGCACTTCCGAGGCTGCTCAGATTGCAGTGAATGAAAATAATTCGGCGGCTATAGCATCCATAAATTCAGCTAGAATCTATGGCCTTGATATTGTTGCCAGGAATATCAACGACTATCATGACAATATCACCCGATTTTGGGTAATCTCCAAGAAGATGGCCGAACCGTTAACCAATGCAAAGACCTCGATAATAATGGCATTGGACAACACGCCAGGCGCCCTTTACAACGCCCTGGGCGTATTTTCATCACAAGGGATCAACCTGACCAAAATCCAGTCAAGGCCGTCAAGGAAAGGGCCCTGGGAATATCTTTTCTTTATAGATTTCATAGGAGGCCTCTCGGAAGAAAAGGTTGCCAGGGCACTGGAGAATCTTAAACCCTTTACAAAAGAAATTATCATACTGGGTTCTTATCCCGAAGAACGGGGTGATGATTGAAGCTGCCGGAAGAAGCCAGGCACATCAAACTGATCCCTCCCTACTCTCCCGGCCTGTCGAAGGATGAGATCGCCCGAAAATACGGAATAGAAAAGCCCGTCAAACTGGCGTCAAATGAAAATCCGCTTGGCCCAAGCCCGATGGCTGTCAAAGCCATGATGGAATATATCGAGCACACACACCTTTACCCGGACCCGATGGCAACAGAGCTTAAGGAATCAGCCTCTGAATTCTTCGGTTTCCCTTCAGAAAACATCATCACCGGCAACGGTTCGGATGAAATAATCGATTTCATATGCAGAGCATATCTTAATCCCGGCGACAGGGTAGTCATACCGGCATGTACTTTCAGCTATTACAGAATCGCATCCCTTGCATGCGGTGCAATGGTAACCGAAACGCCCATGAACGGCATGAAGATAGATACCCGTGCAATGCTTTCAAAAACGTCAAGCGGCGCAAAAATCGCATTCCTGGCTAATCCTAACAATCCCACAGGAACATATACAGGGAAAAAGGAACTACTGTCTTTATGCGAGAAGATATCTCCGGAAACCATTCTCGTTCTGGATGAGGCCTATGCAGCATTTGCACGCGCAGATGATTTCATCTCGGGACTGAAACTGATTTCAGAAAGACCAAATGTCATTGTAATAAATACCCTTTCAAAATCGCACGGACTTGCCGGAATCAGAGTGGGTTTTGCCATTGCCGGCAAAGAAATGATTGATATGCTCTATAAGGTTAAACCGCCGTTTAATATGAACCTTCTCGCAATAAAGGCCGGGGCTGCGGCTTTAAGAGACAGAGCCTTTTTTAGCCTTACACTCGAAACAACTTGGAAAGGACTTGATTACCTGTATTCTTCCTTCGACCGTCTGGGGCTTGAATACATCAATTCCCACACAAATTTTGTACTTGTCAGGCTTGGCGCCTATGCAAAGATCATATATGAGGAACTCTTGAAACGCGGAATAATAACGAGATTCATGCCGGGTCTGCCGGAATACATAAGGGTAAGCGTGGGACTTGAAAGTGAGAACGAACAATTCATACACGAACTTGAAGATGTCTTAAAGAATGGCTGATAAAAAATACATATCCTGCGGAGCAATAAGCTATGAGAATTAACGGAGAAATAAAACCGCCTGCCGACAAATCGATATCCCACAGGGCATTCATCCTGGGTGCACTGGCAAAAGGAAGGACCAGTGTTTTTTCCAGCCTTGAATCAGAAGATGTTAAAAGTACAAGGGAAGCGCTTAAAGCCCTAGGCGTCAGGATATCAAAATCAAATGATTCATACATTATTGAAGGCGGAAATCTTACAGAGCCAGAAACATTAATAGATGCCGGCAATTCAGGCACTACGGCAAGGCTTCTGAGCGGTGTATTATCCGGAATTAAAGGTGTGAGCATTATTACAGGAGATTCATCCCTTATAAAGAGACCGATGGCACGTGTTATCAAACCGCTCAGGCTTATGGGTGGGGACTTCATGGCAAGGCAGGACAGGTTTATGCCGATGGCCATTAGGGGAACAGATTTAAAAGGCATCACATACGACATGGATGTTGCATCAGCACAGGTTAAATCGGCAATAATCCTAGCCGGGCTGAAGGCTGAAGGCGTAACATCCGTTACCGAACCTTCCCTGAGCAGGGACCATACTGAAAGAATGCTTGCCTTTTTCGGGGTAAGACTGAAAATATCAGGCAGGAATATCAGTCTTGAAGGTCCTCAGGAATTAACTGCACGGGATATTACGGTTCCGGGCGATCCTTCATCCTCCGCATTCCCTTCAGTTCTGGCAGCCGCCACTCCTGGTTCGGAACTCAGAGTAATGGGCATATGTCTAAATCCTGCAAGAACTGCTTTTTTAAATGTCCTTAAAAGGATGGGGGCTGATATAACTATTGAAAATATAAAGGCTTCGGCAGGAGAAACGGTAGGAGATTTCATAATAAAGGGTTCCAGACTTAAAGGTACTGTAATTGAAGGCGACGAAATTCCAGGGTTGATTGATGAGATTCCCATACTGGCAGTAGCAGCAAGTCTTGCCGAAGGTCGGACTATAGTCAGAAATGCTCAGGAACTCCGTGTAAAAGAGGCGGACAGGATAACGTCAATGGTCGAAGGATTCGCTTCACTTGGTTCCCATATCAAAGAACTGGAGGACGGATTTGTTATCGATGGCCCCTTGAAACTCAGAAACGGCTCGGTAAAAACCTATTCCGATCACAGGATAGCCATGGCATTTTATATTCTCTCAATGGCTGCTGACATTGATGTGCAGCTTGACAACAATTCCTGCGTTGATATTTCCTATCCCAATTTTTTCAAGGACATGAAACAGCTCATATGAAAACCAGAATAATAACGATTGACGGCCCTGCAGGAACCGGAAAATCGACTGTGGCAAAAACCGTCGCGGAAAAGCTTGGATATACTTTTCTGGATACAGGTGCACTTTACAGGACATGCGCATTGGCTGTAGACAAAATAAATGGAGACATAGAAAATGAAGAAGAGTGTGCAAAAATCGTTGCAGGCATCAACATAAAACTTTTTGGATCAAAGGTTTTCCTGGATGGTATTGACGTAAGCAAGGACATACGGACAAACAGGATAAGCACTCTTTCATCTAAAATAGCCGCACACCCTTCTGTCAGAAATCTCATGCTGAATATACAAAGGTCATTCCCGAAATTTTCTTCAATCGTTGCCGAAGGCAGGGATACCGGTTCAGTTGTCTTTCCGGACGCAGATGTAAAGATTTACCTTGATGCTTCACTTGAAGAACGTGCAAAAAGAAGACATAACGAAATGATTTTAAAAGGTATTTCAGTCCCTATTGAACAGATTATTAATGATGTTAAAGAAAGAGATGACAGAGACCGTACAAGAGAATCAAGCCCGTTGGTGATACCTTACAACTCTACTGTGGTTGATACGACACATATGAATCTTGATGAAGTAATTGAAACTGTCCTGAAAGAAATAAAAAAGAAATTACCCGATTAATAATCGATCCCTTTGTCCCGCAAGCTTTGATACAGCGGCCTCTTTTTTCATATCACCTGCCATGCATTCAATTATTTCCTTTGAAAAGCTTATAATATCACTTTCTGCAAATCCATTTTTCTTGAGTTCCCTATAAAGTGACTTGGCAAGTATTTTGGTTGCCCTTTCGGGTTCCATATTTTTCATAACCATGTCTAAATTTCCTCTTTTGTTCATATTAGGCTCCTATGCCATTATGGTATGCATTCATTGTGCCAAATATAGTTATTAAAATAATTGTTATATTTTCAAGTGGTTATACAATCATAATGAAATATTTATTTAAAATGTTGTGTTGTTTTTGCAATATCATGGTTCCTATAAAACAGTTGTTCGCTTATCCCATATGCTGAATTAATTGTTTTGAATTTCTCCATTTTCTAGTTCTCTGCACCTTTCTTCTGAAAAATTCCCCGAATGGATCATTATGATTTGATTTATCACCTATAATGATTCCGAACACCTTTGATGCATTAAGGTAATTGGCCTTTTTTCTTTCCGAATATTTGAATCGTCCGGTTTCAACGGCTTTATTCATATTGCATAGAATAGTCAGAACCTGAGAAATATGCGCCATTACAACCTTTGGGATCTGAATCTGAATGCCAGCTTTTATCATCTCATCATGAAGCATTTTTGACTTATCCTGGCTTTCTGAATTTTTACCGACAACATGTCTAGCCCACGGCCAGAATATGATTGTAAAAATATCCTGAATTGGGATATCTTCTCCTGATATATTTAGAATATCTATTGTTTTTAAATAGTTGAACAGCTCAGAGGTCTCAAACTGATTATCCGAATAAAATCGGCCAATATCCCCCAGAAGACATGGCAATATCCCGAAAAGATCAAGCTGGAAAAAAACAGGCATCAGAAAACCAGATTTTATGTCTTTACATATCTCCTCATACATTCTTGCGCCAGAGCAGTTCTGAAGTAGATCTCTGTGTTGAAATACTTTAGATGCCGTTTCATGATGAATTCTGAAATTTTGTCTTGAAGAATGCCTTAAAACTCTTAAAATTCTGACAGGGTCTTCTTTGAATCTTTTATCAGGATCACCGATTATCCTTATTATTCCTTTATTTATATCATTCAGACCGCCAACATAATCAATTACACTGAAATCAGCAATGTCATAAAAAAGGGCGTTGATAGTGATGTCTCTGCGGTGGGCATCTTCTTCCGGGGTTCCGAATGTATTGTGAATATCCTCATTACTTCCTTCTTCAGGTTCTCTTCTGAATGTTGCAACTTCAATAACTTTATTACCTTTGAATCTGATATGGGCTAGTTTGAAACGTCGTCCTATCAAAAACGAATTGGAAAACAGCTTTTTTATCTGGCCGGGTCTCGCATCTGTGGCAATATCATAATCATTCGGCTTCTTACCAAGCAGAATATCCCTTACCGCTCCTCCTACGAGATAAGCCTTGAATCCATTACGGTTAAGCCTGTACAGGACTTTCAGAGCATCTTCATCAATGTCTCTTCTTGAAATATTATGAAATGATCTTCGAAGTATCTTCGCCATTGTTTAACTCTTCGGATGAATAATCAGTATTGGTTGAAGATATTTTGTAAGACTCATCTGCCCAGTTCAGGAGGTCTCTGTTTTTACATTCCTTCGAACAAAACGGCCTGTTTATGTTTCCCTCATATATGGTTTCTTTTCCACATGCGGGACATGATATCTTCATGCTTTAACCTTTGCATATGTTTTGGCTGAATTTCTTTTTGGCAGAAAATAAATACCTTTTTCATAACTGGCGCGCCCAAGAGGATTCGAACCTCTGACCTTTGGATTCGTAGTCCAACGCTCTATCCAACTGAGCTATGGGCGCATTCGTTTTCGTTATATAGAACCTATAGTACCAATCAGTCAATGTTGTAATAAAGAGCCTTGATAAGAAAATGTCATTGAATAATAAAAAGGGGACAACTTGAAATGTCCCCTTTTTGCTATCAGTAAATTTGATGCTTAACTGGCTTTAACAGTCTCAGCTACCTTAATTTTCACTTCGGCCATAATCTTTCTGCTTTCCCACTTGTTTACTTCAGGATCGTCTTTTGCAAGACTTCTCAGCTTCTCTTCTGCAATCTCCAGATCTTTGCGTGTCTGTTCCAGATCTATTTCTTTTGCGAGCTCGGCATGTTCTGCAAGGAGTATAACTTTATCGGAAGTTACTTCACAAAATCCACCCGATATAGCCATATAACTTTTTCCGCCTTCATCATCATACACCGTAACCATGCCGGGTTTTAATGTTGTTAGAAAGGCTGCGTGTCCTTTAAAGACGCCGAATTCCCCCTGAGATCCCGGAGCTATTATTTCTTCAACATTACGGCTCAGTAATGATCTTTCAGGTGTAACAACATCAAGATGAAATAATTCAGCCATTTAAGCTCCCCTTTTTATAAGGACAAATTACTCAGCTGCCATTTTCTTGGCTTTTTCGATCGCCTCATCCAGTGATCCCACCATATAGAATGCCTGTTCTGGCAAGTCATCCATCTCGCCGGCAACTATTCTTTTGAAGCCATCTATTGTATCTTTTAGTTCAACATATTTTCCGGGCATCCCTGTAAACTGTTCTGCAACACTGAATGATTGCGACAGGAACCGCTGAATCTTTCTTGCCCTTGAAACAATAAGTTTGTCGTCTTCAGATAGTTCGTCCATTCCAAGAATTGCAATAATATCCTGAAGTTCTTTATATTTTTGAAGTATCTGCTGAACGCTTCTTGCTATTGTGTAATGCTCAATACCTACCAGCTTGGGATCAAGAATTCTTGATGTCGAGTCGAGAGGGTCAACAGCAGGATAAATGCCAAGTTCAACAATTTGCCGGGAAAGAACAGTAGTCGCATCCAGATGGCTGAATGTTGTTGCAGGCGCAGGGTCAGTAAGGTCGTCGGCAGGAACATAAATAGCCTGGACCGATGTGATTGATCCCTTTGTAGTGGTTGTAATACGTTCCTGCAATTCTCCCATGTCAGTACCCAGAGTAGGCTGATAACCAACTGCCGAAGGCATCCGGCCGAGAAGAGCTGAAACTTCCATACCCGCCTGAGTGAACCTGAATATATTATCTATGAACAATAGAACATCCTGATTCTGTTCATCCCGAAAATATTCAGCAACT
Organism: Desulfomonilia bacterium; assembly: GCA_036567785.1. Lineage (NCBI taxonomy): Bacteria > Pseudomonadati > Thermodesulfobacteriota > Desulfomonilia > Desulfomonilia bacterium. Next base: position 145,777 of record DATCTV010000002.1, read on the forward strand.
GCGAGGCCAGATAGACCAACCCTTGCCCTTGCTCCGGGCGGCTCATTCATCTGACCATAAACAAGTGCACATTTGTTGATAACCCCGGACTCTTTCATTTCAAGCCAGAGGTCGTTTCCTTCTCTCGTACGTTCTCCAACACCGCAGAAAACCGAGTATCCACCATGTTTTTTTGCAATGTTATTAATAAGCTCCATAATGAAGACTGTTTTACCGACACCGGCGCCACCAAACAGACCAATCTTTCCACCTCTCATATACGGAGTAAGAAGATCTATAACCTTGATGCCTGTTTCAAAGGACTCGATTGATGTGCTCTGTTCAGTAAACTTTGGCGGTTCCCTGTGAATCGGACCGGTTTTATCGTTGCCAATAGGGCCTGCTTCATCAACAGGTTTACCGATTACATTCATAATCCGACCTAGGACTTTATCGCCAACAGGTACGCTGATCGGAGCTCCGGTATCCTTAACCGGCATGCCCCTTACCAAACCATCAGAAGAGTCCATAGCAATAGTGCGGACTTTTCTGTCTCCCAGATGTTGTGCAACTTCCAGAGTCAGATTGTCTTCTTCATTGGAAAGGAACGGATTGCTTACCAACAGGGCGTTATATATATCAGGGAGTTCTCCAGTATCAAACTCCACGTCAATAACAGCGCCTATTACCTGTGTAATTTTACCAATATTCATTCAGAACACCCCCTATTTCCTATTAGGTCTATCCTTTTAACGCCTCTGCACCACCGACAACTTCGACAAGTTCGGTAGTAATAGCTGCCTGTCTTTGTCTGTTATATTTGATTGTCAGTTTTCCGATAACTTCACTGGCATTTCCCGATGCGCTTTCCATTGCTGTCATCCTGGCCCCGTGTTCTGACGCAGCTGATTCAAGCAGGGCCCTATAGAAAAAAACCTTAAGGCTCATTGGCAACAATGTTTCAAGCAGTAAATCCTCAGAAGGTTCAAAAATATATTCCAACCTTGAGTTTTCATCTGCTTCAATCGGTTCAATTGGAAGAACCTGATCAACATGCAATATTTGAGTCATCGCACTCTTGAATTCGTTGAATATTATCGTCAGCTCATCGTATTCTGACTTGATATATCCGTTAATCAGATCTTCACAAATCTCAGCAGCCAGACTGAAACTCGGTTTTCCAATAATATAAGATTTCCGGATATCGACATTCTTACGTTTGTAGAAATCAAGACTTTTCTTGCCTATGAGCACAAGTGATATCTGTTCGAGACGATTTTTATTCTGTTTCACATATGCTTCAGCTTTCCTGAATACATTTTGATTAAACGCCCCGCATAATCCTCTGTCAGAGGCAATTACGACAACAACGCCCTTCTTTGGTTCCCTAACTTTAAGCAAAGGATGTGCATCAGGGGTTATTCGGGAAACAAGAGAAACGAGGACCTCATTCATTTTGATAGCATATGGTCTGGCTGTAATTATATCTGTCTGAGCACGTCTTAATTTTGCTGCAGCAACCATTCTCATTGCTTTTGTTATCTGTTCTGTCTTCTTGACAGAATTAATCCTGTTCTTGAGGTCTTTTAAATTAGGCATGATTTATCCTTCAGCCGTTACTGTAAATACTTTCTTGAATTCAGCAATAGCATCCTTTAGGAGTTTCTCAGTTTCAGAATCCATCTGTCCTGTTTCTCTTATCGTTTTCAATATTTTTGGATGTTTATTCTCAAGGAATTCAAGATACTGTTCCTCAAAAGAATTAATCGCGTCAATAGGATACTCATCCAGATGCCCATTCGTTCCGGCATAAATTATCGCAACCTGTTTTTCTGCGGCTAATGGCTTATATTGGGGCTGTTTAAGCATTTCCATAAGGCGTGCGCCCCTGTTAAGCTGCGCTTGAGTTGCTTTATCAAGATCGGATCCGAACTGGGCGAAAGCTGCCAGCTCACGATATTGTGCCAGATCTATTCGAAGAGAACCGGCGACCTTTTTCATTGCCTTGATCTGAGCATTACCACCAACGCGCGAGACAGAAATACCGACGTTAATTGCAGGCCTGAATCCTGAATAAAACAAGTCAGTATCAAGGAATATCTGACCATCCGTAATTGAAATAACGTTGGTTGGAATATATGCAGACACGTCGCCTGCCTGAGTCTCGACTATCGGCAATGCCGTAAGTGATCCTCCACCCATGTCTTCACTCAATTTAGCAGCCCTTTCAAGGAGCCTCGAGTGAAGATAGAAAACATCTCCAGGAAAAGCTTCTCGTCCTGGCGGTCTTCTCAAAAGCAATGAAAGCTGTCTGTATGCCTGTGCCTGTTTTGTAAGGTCATCATATATACACAATGCATGTTGACCCTTATCCCTGTAAAATTCTCCAATTGCAGCGCCTGAATAAGGAGATATGTACTGAAGAGGGGCAGGATCAGATGCAGTAGCTGCGACGACAATTGTGTAATCCATTGCGCCATACTGCTCCAATGTTCCCACAACCTGAGCAACAGTTGACTGTTTCTGCCCTGTTGCAACATATATACAAATAACACCATTACCTTTTTGATTGATGATCGTATCTATAGCAACGGCAGTTTTTCCTGTCTGACGGTCACCAATGATTAATTCGCGCTGACCTCTCCCAACCGGCGTCATTGCATCGATAGATTTCAAACCGGTCTGAAGAGGTTCTTTAACAGGTTGTCGTTTAACTATGCCAGGAGCTTTTACATCGACAACCTTATATTCAGAAGCAGCAATCGGGCCTTTTCCATCAATAGGCTCACCAATAGCATTGACAACTCTTCCCAGCATTCCTTCGCCAACCGGAATCTGAACAATTCTTTTTGTTCTTTTTACCTGATCACCTTCTTTAATGCCGATACATTCACCAAAAAGAACGCAACCGACATTATCTTCTTCAAGATTAAGCGCCATTCCCATAACGTTATGAGGAAATTCGATCAATTCGCTGGACATTACGTTTCTAAGTCCATAGACACGGGCAATACCATCACCTATGGAGAGAATTGTTCCTGTTTCAGCGACGTCGATCTCCTTGTTATAACCTTTAATCTGATCCTTGATAATACTGCTAATCTCTTCCGCCCTGATCTGCATCCTACATCTCCCCTTTTAGACTCTCTTTAAATTTTATTAAGTTGTGTTTTATGCTCCCATCATAGACCATACCCTCAACATCTACAATCAGACCTCCAATAATTGAGGGATCTATTGTTGTCTCTATATGGATTTCTTTTTTTGACAGCCTGGAAAAAACTTCTGAAATTCTTTTTTGCTGGGCTTCTGTTAATTCTACCGCACTGATAACATTTGCTGTTGCTTTTCCACCAACTTCATTAATTATGTCATGATAAGATTCAAGTACGTCTGAAAGTTGATGGAATCTGTCTTTTTCAAGAAGTATATTAATGAAGCTCTCAATATATTTTGAGATATCAGTATTTTGAAGAAGGGTTCCAAGAATTTTCTTTTTGAGACCAATGTCATAAAGCGGACTTTCCATTATTGATTTTAGCTCTTCACTTTCTTTTATAAGCCCGACAACTGCATGAAGGTCAGCAAGAAATTTCTGGCCAACGTTTTCCTCGATACCAAGATCATACAGAGCCTTGGCATATCTTCTTGCTAAAACATCGCTCTTCAATTTTCCCTCGCTACATCATTTATATATTCTTCAACAAGTCTTTCCTGATCTTTATCAGTCATTTCTTTTGAAACTATCGAAACCGCCATGCTTCCGGCAAGTTCGACTACATAATTTCGTAAGTTTTGTCTAGAATTAATCACTTCCTGTTCGGCAGCAGCTTTAGCCTGTTCAATTAATCTCTGAGAATTTGCCTTGCCCTCTTCAATAATCTTATTTTTCTCGTTCTCAATTTCACCAATTAATGTCTTTGTAATTTCGTTAATATCTTTTTCAATTTCCTTAAATTTCTGCTCATATAAAATAAATTTCTGCTCAGCATCATTTTTTTCCTTATCTACTTCTTCAAGAAGATTCCCAATTTCAATTCTTCTTTCGCTAAAATACTTTTTTATTTTATCAGCCAGCAGATACCAAAGGAAGAACACCAGTGCAGCAAAGTTTATTGTTCTTTTTACGAGGTCCATCCACTGTACTCCATGATGACCTCCTTCATGTGCACCTTCACCACCTGATGCATACAATAAAACGGCAAACATCATACATCCGCATAAGATTGGGAGTATTCTTTTTATTTGTTTAAAACTCATGCCACCTTCCTCCCTAAAACTTGCTCTGCTATGGTAATCGCCATTTTATCAAGTTCAGGCTCAAGTTCCCTTCTGGCGGCTTCAATTTCTTTGGTGATCTGATTTTTTACTTCCGTGAGATGCCTCTCGGCTTCTTTCCTTGATTCTTCAATAATTATATTTGCTTTTTCAGTGGCCTCTTTCTTGGCATTATTTTTTATTGTCATTGCTTCAATCTTTGCCTGTTGTATTCTTTCATTATATGCATTAATTATTTTTTCTGTTTCTTCTTGGAAATCTTTTGTTTTCTGTTGTGTTTCAGAAATTTTCTTATCTCTTTCATCTAATATTTTAAGTAAGGGTTTATAAAGAACAATATTCAGGATAAAAATTAGGAGAAAAAAGTTTGCCATCTGAAGAAACATGCTCCAATTAATTTCTATCAAGATATACCTCCAGCAATTACCTTCTGCGTCTTTCTTTTGTAATGCAAATCGATTTAATCAATGCATTAACCGTGCACCATATCGCCATCATTAAATAATGAATGGCTATTCACTCATTAAGCAGGTAAGTCCTAACATTCAAATAAGACCATGTCAATATATTTGTATCAAAATAATAATATTCGATTAGGGCCTTATTATCGAATAATATCTTTAAATTTGTAGTGTTAGATAATAAAGAAAATTCATTCATTCAATCATATTGTTCATTTGGATATTGAAAGAGTCATGCATGCTTGTACAAGATTTTCACATGTGTTAATTTTGATTTATGGACCATTTGAATACGATTACTGCTATGATAGATAAAAGAAATGTTGCGTATATAAAATATATTTTTGAAGGATATGATGGAATGGCAATTATAAGTACAGAAGACAGAAGCGCATCAACAATCAATATCCTGTATTCAACAACACAGCAGAAACAACTGAAAAGCATTGTTAAGGCAATGATTAATGAAGGAGTAATTAAGGAGGTCCTTAAATCATGAGAAAACACCTGGTTATTATCAATACTGTCCTTGTCCTGATATTGTCGGTTTCATTAATAGGTATGTCTGGATTAGGAGGAAGCCCGAATCAAACTCAGGTATCATCGGTTTTCAAAGCAAAGGTACTGGACAATACAAATAATGAAGTAGAACTTGGAAATGTGACCATCGAAGGAAAAACATCATTCGGCGGATATCTTGGTAAAGGGAAAATCCAAATTCCATTTGAAAAAATTTCTTCTATTGAAATTTCCAAAGGGAATACATGTATAGATTTTGAAGATGGCGGGAAAATATGCAACATCAAAGCTAATGACTTCTCAAGATTATATGGAAACACATCATTTGGATCTTATCAAATCTCCCTAAAAGACATAAAAAAAATTGAATTTATCAAGGCCAGGAAGTGAATATTCTCGATATTGTCGTAATCATCATTATGGCATATTGCATTATCAGAGGATTGATGCTCGGGCTCTTAAACAGCATATCTTCATTTGTTGCAATTGTAGCCGGTGTTATACTGGCAAAAAGATATTATATAGTTGTTTCGGATTTTCTCAGAAAGATTACATTACCCGACTTGCATGGCGTTTTATCCTATCTGCTGGTTTTCATATTATTTTTTATAGCAATCAAATTAATCTTCTTTCTGGCAAAAAAAATATTCTCATCTACTGGCCTGACGACTTTTGACAGAATTCTTGGTGTTTCTCTTGGCTTTTTAAAAGGCATTCTAATTTCTGGAATATTAATAACAATAGTCCAGGTATCCATGCCCCCCAAAAGCAATATAATCATCAAATCTGTATTATTGCCGTATTATAATAAAGCCATGCAAACTACCGGATTGGTACCAAAGGATTTTATTAAATATTATAAAAATATAAGAGAATATTATTGAAGATAAGCCACTCAATAATGACTGTAAATGCCGTATGGAAAGGTTTCAGAAACGGCAATGGATTCTTGTGGACAACAACCTTGACATATACGACATTGTTTGCCCTTGTACCACTATTTGCAATCGCTTTGTCACTTTTCAAGTTGTGGGGAGGGTTCTCGATTATCCAGCAAAGTCTTTTACCAATAATCTCCGACTTCCTGGATCCTTCACAGAAAATTCAAGTAATGCAGTATATTCAGAGTTATGTTGACAATATAAAGGCAGGGACGCTGGGTACAATCGGCACATTTATATTTATACTTGCCTCAATTCCATTATTTCTTGGAGTTGATGATGCGATAAATTCGCTTTGGGGAAAGACAGACACAAGACCTGCTTGGCTTAAATTTGCGATCTGCTGGTCATTAACAACGCTCGGACCGATCGCAATAGTAGTCATACTAAGTGTTTTGTCATTGATTGACAGGGTTTTCCCGGAACTTTCAATTATCCTGAAATCGGTGAAGGTAATAATGTTAATATTCATAATATTTATTTTATTTATGATATACAAGATAGTTCCGAACACCAGGGTTAAAAACAAACCGGCTTTCATCGGTTCTTTTATCAGCGGGATTCTATGGATATTTTCATACAATCTTTATCAGGTATACATGAGACATGCCACATATTCTTTCAATATATACGGTTCTTTGGGAGCAATACCGGTTTTTCTTTTATGGATTTATATCAACTGGCTCATCCTTCTCCTGGGTGTACAAATAACAAAACAAATACAGTACCCCAATATCACAGGTGACATGTCTTCAATAACACCCACCGACAGATTCTGTGCGGCAGTCGATATTTTCAAATATATATTCTTAGGTATGTCCAAGGGTGTGTACTATGATGAAAGCAAATTAATTAATATATTGCCATTTCCTCCTGAGGTATCATCATCAACATTATCGATGTTAAATTCCTCAGGGCTTCTGCAGACAAACGGCAGGATACTTCTACCAACCAAGGGCATGAATGAAATAATGGTAATCGATATGCTCCATATTTTTATGGGACATATCGAAAATGAAATAATAGGAAAGTATTCAATTGATCTTGCAACTATAAACCAATATTCTCTCAAGGACCTCAAGTAGCTGTACTATTCATCATCAGCCATTTCTTTCTCTTCTTCTATAACCTCTGCATTCTCTTCAAGAATCATGTCTTCAACGTCAAGGGTGTATTCCTCAACATCTTCCTCTCCATCCCTGAAGATATCGACTCCATCAATATCTGGTCTGACATCTGACCGCCCTTTTCCAAGTGAGCGCTTTCTCTTGCGTTTGAGTATCTTCTTATTTTCCTCATTTGTCTGATCTTCACCGCATCGGGGACATACCGGATTCGGTTTATTTAAATCATAAAATTTACAGTTGCATTTATAGCATTTGTATCTCTTGCCGAGCTCTGCCACAGGCTTTCCTCCGCTGATTTTTTGTTCTCACTATCAGCAACTCAATGATTACGTCAACGATAATTCTGCTTTCAGTTTGTTCCAATTAATATGAAATAAAAAATAGCGTACTATGACCAATCCATGATAAATATTATATAATTCTATTAAAGGAGTTAACTCATGATAAATTTTTCATTGAAAGATAAAGTTGCACTGATCACCGGCGCCAGCAGGGGGATTGGAGAAGAGATCGCGTTGACACTTGCACAGTTCGGAGCACACTGTATACTGGTAAGCAGAAAGGCGGAAGCCCTTGCACCAGTAAAAGATAGAATATCTTCGTCAGGAGGCGCAGCAGACATTATAGCCTGTCATGTAGGTGACTTGAATCAGATAGAGATCCTCTTCTCGGAAATAAAATCCAGATTCGGGCGTCTCGACATCCTTGTAAACAACGCTGCCACCAACCCTTATTTCGGGGATATGCTCGGGGCAGATGCTGGCATATGGGACAAAACCTTTGATGTTAATCTGAAGGGACCTTTTTTCATTACCCAGAAGGCAATAAAACTTATGATAGAAACAAATACAAAAGGTTCCATTGTCAACATATCTTCTGTCAATGGAATCAAACCAGCCCCTTTCCAGGGAATCTATTCGATTACAAAGGCAGGACTCATCGCCATGACAAAATCGTTTGCAAAGGAATTTGCCAGCAAGGGAATACGGGTTAACGCTGTTCTTCCCGGTCTTACCGAAACCAAATTCTCAAAAGCAATTATGGACAATGATTCAATATATGATTTTGCCGTGAAGCAGATTCCGATGGGAAGACATGCAAGTCCTTCCGAAATCTCCGGGGCAGTATTATATTTGGCGTCCGAAGCCTCAAGCTTTACAACGGGTTCATTGATTGTCTGTGATGGCGGAATGCTTGCCTGATTCGCTGTCATGAACATCAAAGATGAAAAATTGTATATAGTTATGGTCGGTCTTCCCGGCAGGGGAAAATCGACTATAGCTCTCAGGCTTCAGGAAATGTTCAACAACGATAATATGGCAACCAGGATTTTCAATAATGGAAGCCTCAGGAGGAAATACAAGAACCTGAAGAATTCATATTCAGCAGAATTTTACCACCCTCAGAATATCGAAGGTGTGGAACTCAGGAAAATGTTCGCTCAGATAAACATGGAAAGAGCCAGGGACTTTCTTTCAAACAAAGGCCAGATAGCGATTCTCGATGCAACGAATGTCAGCAGGGAAAGAAGAGAGATGATCGAGTGCTTCCTTACGGATCATCCTGTTCTCTTCATCGAATGCATCAATGATGATGAGGATATTGTCAATCTCGGAATCATAGAGAAAACAAAATCAAAAGAATTTGAAAAGCTTTCCCAGAAGGAGGCCTTTCATAATCTGATGAAGAGAATCGAGTATTACAAAATGATATATGCCTCGCTTGAATCGGAGAGAAATATCATAAAGATCGACTCACTTCGCAACCGTATAATCAAGGAAAAAGTAATCGATACAATACCGCATCATTCCCGCATCCGGGATTTCCTTGTAACTGATATGGTGAAGAACCTCTTCCTGATAAGACACACTGAAACCTTCTTCAACGTATCGGACCGTATCGGCGGTGATCCTTCTCTTACGCCTAAAGGAGAGGAACAGGCAAAATCCCTGGCCGCCTTTTTCATGAACAACAAAATATCTTATATTTTTACAAGCAATAAAAAAAGAACGATTCAGACTGCACAGCCGATATGCGAAAAACAACAGAACTGCACTATCATCCCGTTAAAGGAGTTTAATGAGATAGACGGCGGAATATGTGAAGGAATGAGCTATAACGAAATAAGGATAAAGAGGCCTGATATCTACCTCGCGAGAGAGGCTGACAAATTCAATTATGTCTATCCCGAGGGAGAAGGCTATGTCACAATGAAAGAACGCATTGAAATAGGAATAAAGAAAGCTTTTTTTCTTAACAGAAACTCAAACAATATAATGATTGTAGGACACAGGGCCGTGAATCGCATGATACTCTCTCATTTTCTCTATCGCAGGATGGAGGATGTACCATATATCTATGTGCCGCAGGACAAGTTCTATCATATTATTGCAACACAGGATAAAAAGCTTTTTCAGCTGAAAAAGTATACCAAGTGAATAGAATGCAAAAATCAGTCATATATATTCCAATATTTATCATTTGCGTATTTCTGAACGGTTGTGCAACTGCTCCGATAACCGGACGTTCCCAGCTCCTGCTGGTGCCGGAAAGTGATGAAATTGCACTGGGACTCAAGTCCTACCAGGAAGTACTCGCCAAAGCCAAGATATCCCGTGATCAGCAAGTCAATGCCCAGGTCAAGCGAGTAGGAACACGCATAGCCAGTGTAGCAGACCGCGAAGACTACAGCTGGGAATTTACTGTTATCGACGATCCTAAAACAGCAAATGCATTCGCCCTTCCAGGTGGTAAAGTTGCTGTCTTCACAGGTATTTTACCCTACACAAAAGACGATAACGGCCTGGCATTTGTTTTGGCCCATGAGGTAGGTCACGCCATAGCACGGCATGGAGGAGAACGGATGAGCGAACAGCTTCTCATCCAGCTCGGACAGCAAGGTCTCAATCTTGCGATTGCAGATAAAAGCCCGCAGGCCATCCAGGCCATTAATCTGGGTTACGGTCTGGGTACTACTGTCGGTGTGACATTGCCGTTCTCTCGAGCCCAGGAACTAGAAGCCGACTACATAGGCATCATTCTTATGGCCAAGGCCGGGTATGATCCCCGTGAAGCGCCAAAATTCTTCGAACGCATGACATCAGGGCAATCAAAGAAAACTATTGAATTTCTATCTACCCACCCGGCGGATGATCGGCGTATACAAAATCTCAAAAACCTTATACCCCAGGCTCTGCCTTATTATAAACAGTAAATCTTGAGAGACTATTCCAAAAGGAGAAGATTATGAAAAATTGTGATCCCATCATCAGTTCCGAGACTCTGATAAACCGGATAAAAAAAGGTGCCTTCCTGACAGTAAAGGCTTCTGATTTGATGAATACCATGACAATCGGATGGGCCCTTGTCGGACACATATGGCGACGGAACGTCTTCATGGTTGCTGTACGCAACTCCAGGCACACCTTTTCCATCATTGAAAAGGCTGCAGATTTCACAGTCAGCTTACCTGAAGCCGACATGAAAGATGCCATAATGTTCTGCGGCTCCCATTCAGGACGGGACATTGACAAATTCAAGGCATGCAACCTTACCCCGGTGGCTGCCCAGCAGACAATTTCTCCTGTTCTTCAGATTCCAGGCCTGCATCTGGAATGCAGGATATGCTTCAAGGCACCTATGGATCCGGTTTATCTGGATCCTGCGTTTGATGACCTGTATCCGGCAAAGGACTACCATACCCTTTATTTCGGTGACATTGTCGCCTGTTACGAAACAGATACATTTTAAATAAAGCTTATCCAGGACAGAGATGCCTTCTGTCCTGGATCGTTGGACAAAAAAACCTAAATAAGACCAAGGTATCGAACTATCAAATAACCAGCACTGAGAGAAGCGGCATCGTCATCAAAAGTTCCTATTGCGGTTATATAGCGTACATCATAACCATTATATTCTTCCAGCTTGTCTAGAAATTTGGAGAAGTCAGTGTACCAGAAAAATGGGATTCCCTGCTGAACAATAAATATGCCGGAATTTGCTGATTTAATGGCAGCCTGACCAGAAAAATCGGTCACGATGTTATCCACCAAACCTGCGCGGTACAGGAAATGGAATTTACCCAGTTGATCATAGTTCAGGATCAAACTGTTATCTGTTTGACTGAATGCTTTTTCATAAGCCGGTTTCCAGTTTACATGCATGAGACCGAGTGCTTTGGAGATGTTAATGAGTGTTGTGGCGTTAAAATCAGGATTGTCCGCGTGTCCGAACTGATTAACAAACCCCCAAACCTTTACACGGTTACCTGCTTTGACTTTCTGTAACAATGTATTGCTCGCTGCAATTTTATATTTGTTGTAGTATGTACCTGCATTTGAAAAATTAAAGTCCTCATGCTTCATGCAATCGATAGTTTTTATCTCAACTTCCATGATGCCGGTGCTTTTCTTAGTCACAATGCCCCTCAAATGGGTCATCATCATGCGTACCGCATTTGCAGGTGCAATGGTGATCTCGCCATCTGCAGAATTATTTGCATTGCTGCTGCTGAAGAAGACCATAACACGCTGACCGACAGATATGTCATCTATTGAAAACGCAGATTGCGAAAACTGTCGACTCACTCTGGTGGAGGATTCATCCAGTTCTACTTTCGCAGTCTTGTAGAACTGAAGCCTGCCATCAGTATTAACAATGCTGACTCCTCGAATGGTTATAATATTACCGCTGCGGGCAGTTACATTTCCATTTACAACATTATCCGAACCTTTCCATGGAACGCTTGAACCCACATAAACTTCCTGCGCGAGCAGATCATACGGGTTGACACTAAGCTCTCCCAGAACCAGTACCGAATCATTCATGTATTCAGATCTGGCAAGTTCGTTCAGACCATCGCTTCCCTGATAACTTTTTCCGTTGATAAAATATAATGTGCCGTCTCCAGTACTGACCCTTATCTTTCCAAAAAGACCATCACTGTTTTGTACCATGGGAATAAACGGTTTGATCTCGACATAAAAACGATTATTACTCCTTTGCACATCACTCAACAAACCGCATACCCTGTGAGTATTGTTCTGAGGATTGAGATCGGCTATCAGCAACGGGCTTACAGTAAGAGTAAGATTGTCAAGATCCACTTCGTTCGTCGCATCGAGATTGAAATCCAAGGCAAGGTGTCTGGGCACACCTGGCAGAATGACAAGCGATGACAGATTTTCTATATCTACGGTTACACTGATCTGTTTGCCTTGAACTGCATTACCGTTATCATCAAGCAAGGTGATATTATGAGAATCAATCTGTTTTATATTCCCGCTGCCATCTTTTATCTTGATATCCGCATTTGAATAATCAAGTGTCATGGTCGCTTTAGTATATACGCCAACAGGAATGGTGCAGGCTGTTACGAACTCTGTCATATCCGTATACTGGCTGAAATCTACCCTCTGTTTAAGCGGCAGAGTTTCAACCTCGGCACCGAGATACTTCTTCAGGCTTATTGATACAATATCCACCGTATAGCTTGCAAAGTCTGACGGCGCATCGGTAAGGCTTATATATACCGCACCGGTTCCTTCCTCTATAGAACCTGTTCCATCTCCACCGTTCCCGCCGCCTCCACCGCCACAACCTGATATCATTGTCGCTAAAAAAAAGAAGATAACTGTTAATAAAGTAAATAAGTGATACTTTAAATTCCACGATATTTGCTTATTCATTCCCGCACCTCCAGTCTCTTTGATAATAATCTTTTCTCAGCGCTATGGTACTGCATTATCAGGCGACATGATCATGAAACAAGTGTTAACCACTAAGTTAAATCGTCATTGAACAGTTTGGAACAAAAAAGAGTTCAACCTGAATTGGAATCGTTTACAACTTGGTGTTTTTTAATATTATAGGTATTTTTAGTCAAGACAGGCATTCTCCTGTAAAAGTTGGGGAATAGATATAAAAGATGTCTTGTGCTACAATAACAGGAAACTAATTAACCGGAGGTAACCATCATGTGGGCATTAAAAAAGGTATATTATCGTATTTATCAGTTTGTAATGGGTTTCAGCATGAATTTCCTTCCCTGGATAGAACCCACAATCATTGACGGCAAGGACAGTATTAAAAAGCTTGCCAGTGTAATCAAGGGTAAAGGCATCAAAAACGTTCTCATAGTCACTGATTCAGTTCTCATGGGACTTCATCTTCTTGATTCTCTTTTTGAGGCCCTTAAATCTGCAGGCATAAAATATTCACTGTATGATCAGGTTCAGCCAAATCCTACGATTGAAAACATCGAAGCGGCTCTTAAAATCTATAATGCGAATGGTTGTGAAGCCATCATTGCCTTCGGCGGCGGTTCACCTATGGACTGTGCAAAGGTGACAGGAGCAAGGGTTGCACGTCCCAGTCGCTCGGTCGATGGAATGAGAGGCCTGTTCAAGGTTGGGCTTCCCTCGCTTAAAATGGGATCCATCCTGCCTCCGGTACTCTTTGCGATTCCCACGACAGCAGGAACCGGCTCTGAAACAACGATAGCAGCAGTCGTATCGAATTCTCAGACCCATGAAAAATCCCCCATCACCGACCCTGTTATCCGTCCGAGATATGCAGTTCTGGACCCGGCGCTGACTGAAGGTCTTCCACCACATATAACAGCGACCACAGGCATGGATGCCATGACCCATGCCGTCGAGTCATATATCGGAAAGTTTTATAACAATACAGAAACCCTCAAAAAAGCCATTCTGGCTGTTGAAATGATCTTCAATAATATTGAAAAGGCCTACAAGAACGGAAAGGACCTTGAAGCACGCGCCCAGATGCTGCTTGCAGCATATTATGCAGGATATGCCTTTACTCGCGGCGGCGTCGGATATGTCCACGGCATCGGCCATAATCTTGGCGGCATGTACGGTGTCCCACATGGACTTGCAATGTCGGTTATCTTGCCTTACGTCCTTAAATGGTATGGTGAAGCCGCACACAAACCGCTTGCAGAACTCGCCGAGTTTGCCGGCATAGCAAAACCCGGCATGAATCAGGCTCAAAAAGCCAAGGCCTTCATCGAAGCCATCAAAGATCTGAACAGGAAATTGAACATCCCTGAAAAGCTTGATTGCATTAAAGATGAGGACATCCCGTTAATCGCCGAGCGCGCATTGCTTGAATGCAATCCGACATATCCTGTTCCAAAGATCATGAGCAAAGAGGATTGCATGGGAGTCATCAGATCAATCAAGGCATAACGAATAAGATTAATTATCGGAAGAGGAACTGTTTAAAAGACAGTTCCTCTTTCTTATACAGACAATTTACTGTTTCAACTGCTGTTCACACATCCAAACGGGACTTATGCCTTTTTGCCGAAAGCATTTTAGGCATCTGGTTAAGCATCACACCCGATGCAAGAAGGAAGGCCCTGTTGTTTAGCCTGCGTTTCGGAACTTCTCCAATTGCGATCTGGACGAGTTCCAGTATATGATAAATTTCGGTCCAGAGGAAAGGGAGCATCAGCCTGCCCACGCCAAGCTGCTGCATGCATCCTGAACAGTACGTCACGACTGCGTCTGCCTTTGTATTTCTTGCAAGTGAGAGTGCCTTGCCGGTTGCCATTACAACGTTGAAAGGGTGATAGTTCGAGGCATGGCTGAATCCGCCTCCAATGCCGCAGCAGCGCATCATCTTTCCGTGCTGTTCTTCTTCAATTACCTTGACGCCCAGCATGTTAAGGAGTTTTCTGGGCATATCGATATACTCATCACCGAAGCATTTTGCATGGCAGGATTCCTGAATCGTTACGGTCATATCCAGCTTCTTTACCAGCTTCACTTCGCCTTTTTCGATCCTTCCTATAAGCCAGGGGATGACATGCTCTATCTCGAAATCAAACCTCGCACCATATTTTGGCAGTATGTTGGTGAACAGGTTCCTGCCTGCGGTACAGGGCATAAGCATCTTTTTTATTCCCATTTTTCTGTAATGCCCTGATAGTCTGGCCGCGGTTTTCCTTAGTTCATCAAAATGGCCTGAGCGGAAATACATCTCTCCGCAGCAAAGATCAAGTGACCCCCGGATCTCTTTACCGTCAAACAGCGAACTCATCATCAGGTATGGCGTTGTGATCACATTGCACCCCGGATAGATTATCTCTTCACAGGGGCTTGCATCATCCCATTTTTTTATGAGCGCCTTTTCATCTTCGGGCATTCTCTCGAGTGCATATGTCCTGAAGTTAGGTCTCATATCAGGGGTGAACCAGAGGGCCCTCTCAGGCATGCCTTCACTTTCATAGGCCTCATGCCACCTTTTAAGAATCAGCATTGCAGGGTTGCAGCCCTTTCTGCATACAAAGTTGCATGACATGCAGCTCGTACATTTTTTAAGTACGATACTGTTTTTCCGACCGGCTATCAGGTTTCGCATCTCGGCTTTTGCTTTATCAAGGGGAAGCGACATTACAGGGCATTCATGCAGGCATTCACCGCATTTTTCGCATTCCTCCTGATGGTATTCCTCAAACATGTCTGAATTCATATTTCCACCTCCAGAGTCTTCTGAAAAATGCATTTATTCATTCCTTATGATAGCATTCATATTCCCGAAGATGTTCATAGCATATCCCTCTTACATCCGGTGCCGGTATCTTTTTTTATAAACTGTTATTCCTTTATCCAAAAACATAATACCTGAGCCATACATATATCATACTTATTATGATTGACTCTATCATAAGCGGCATTCCGTATATCATGAACCTGCCGAATGTTATCTTTCTGCCTGTTTTCTCGGAAAGTCCTGCAACTATCACATTTGCCGAGGCACCTATTATCGTGCCGTTTCCGCCGAGGCACGCCCCGAGGGCAAGCGACCACCAGAGAGGCATGAGGTCGGGATGGTGAAGCAGCGCCGTGCCTGAAAGATCAGGCCACAGCTGTTTAGCCATGTCTATTATGAGTGGGTCCATTGTAGCTACATACGGAATATTATCGATAAATGCAGACGCAAATGCTGAAAACCATAACAGGATCATGCTGAGCCCGAACATATTTCCGCCTGCAAAAATAAGCATCTTGACGGAAAGCCATTTGATAAGACCGACCTTGACCACACCTCCGATGATTATAAATAGCCCTGTAAAAAAGAAAAGGGTAGACCATTCGACCTCTGATAAAAGGTGATGGGGCTCTTTAACCCCGGAAACAAGAAGGAGAATCGCCGCACCGCAAAGGGCCACCGTTGCGGGTTCCAGATGAAGGACACCGTGAAAAACGAAACCGGCCATTGTAAGACCAAGCACAACAAGGGATTTTATCATAAGCGGTTTGTCTTTGATGGATTCTCTTTCATCCATAGACATTATACGCTGGCGGTATTCTTCCCTGACATTCATTTTCTTTCCGAAAATAAACTTTAGGCTTATCAGGTAGACAATCATTATTACAATAACAACAGGTGCCATATTGTTTATGAAATCCATAAAAGAAAGCCCTGCTTTTGAGGCTATCATGATATTCGGCGGATCGCCCACAAGGGTCGCCGCACCTCCGATATTTGAAGCAAGGGCTTCTGTAATGAGAAATGGCACGGGTTCAAGGTCAAGTGCCTGACATATAAGTATGGTGACCGGGGCAATAAGAAGGACAGTAGTTACATTGTCCAGCAGGGCGGAAAAAAAAGCCGTTACAACAGAAAAAAGCGCCATCACTGCGAACGGCCTTGCTTTAACAAGCTTTGCACTTTTGACGGCAATATATTCGAAGATTCCTGAAGGACGCATGATATTTATAATAACCATCATGGAAAAGAGCAGGAAAATGACATTCCAGTCGACACCCAGTTCGTTCGAGTAAAATGCTTCTTCCTGGGTGACAATACCGAGTGTTATCACAAGAGCTGCACCGCACAGCGCAATTATTGTCTTGTGCACCCATTCTGTGACAATGAAAGCATAACTCAGGATGAAAATTCCTGTCGCTGCAAGAAATACAACATCAAATGTTACGGCATTCCCACTCATCATGCCCTTTCAGTGATTTTTTATATTTATTCATATCTGAGCGCATCTATAGGATGCAGGAGTGAGGCCTTATATGCAGGATAATATCCGAAAAAGATACCCACAAAAAACGAGAACCCAAAAGATATGAGGACTGACATGGGAGTGACAACCGCAGGCCAATCCGCAAATTTGGAAATAATATATGACCCCAACGACCCCAGAAGAATGCCGATTGCCCCGCCCATCATTGAAAGCGTGATGGCCTCGATTATGAATTGAAGCCTTATATCCCATGAGCGTGCCCCTACCGCCATTCTGATGCCGATTTCCCTTGTCCTCTCGGTAACCGATACGAGCATGATATTCATGATCCCTATTCCACCGACAAGCAGAGAAATTGATGCTATTGCACCCAGAAGTATTGTCATGACCCTTGTCGCGCTCTGTGCTTCCTTTAATATCTGGGTAAGGTTTCTCACGGTAAAGTCATCCTGGCCTTTCGGGCCGATGTTATGCTTCTGTCTCAGAAGTTCAGTTACCTGATCTTCTGCGGCCTGCATTGAATCAACGCTTTTCGCCTGCATCGTTATATTTCTGATCATACCCGGTATGGTCGTGCCGAATATCTTTTTTTGTGCGGTCGTTATAGGAATGAAAAGCGTATCATCCTGATCCTGCCCCATCATTGACTGGCCCTTTGCTTCCAGTACGCCTACCACCTTGAAAAGAACTTTTTTGATTCTGATAACCTTACCCACCGGTTCTTCATTCAGGAAAAGATTATCCGCAACCGACTTGCCAAGCACGCATACCTTTGTCGAACTCCTGACATCCTGGCTTGTTATGTTTCTTCCCGAAGCAAGCTTCCATTCCTTGATCTCGAGCATTTCCGGTGTGGTGCCGACCACTGATGTAAGCCAGTTCTGATTCTGATACACAACCTGCGCCGAACCGTTAAGGACAGGCGCCACCTTGCTTACGGCCGTGCATTTTTTTCTGATGGCGTCCGCATCGAAAACCGTGAGTGCCGAAGAACCGCCGGCTCCTGTTCTGACTCCGCTTTGAGTCCTGCTGCCCGGTGTTACGATTATGACGTTGCTCCCCATGCTTGATATCTGGTCCGTAATTTTCTTGCTCGCCCCCGAACCGACGGCAAGCATAGTTATAACCGCCGCAACCCCGATTATTATGCCCAGAACGGTTAAAGCCGAACGCATCTTGTTGGCCCTGAGTGCATTTAGTGAAACCTTAATTGTCGATGGAATGTTTATCATGAGCTCAACCCTGTATTCTGATTCTCATCGCTTACCACCCTGCCATCAAGAAACCTTATTACGCGCCTGCTGTATCGAGCTATATCCGGCTCATGCGTGACAAGAACTATTGTGATTTTGTCCTCACGGTTAAGTTTCACTATGAGATCCATGATTTCATAGCTCGATTTGCTGTCGAGATTGCCTGTGGGTTCATCGGCAAGTATCAGCGGTGCATTGTTCACAAGCGCCCTTGCTATGGCAACCCTTTGCTGCTGCCCTCCCGAGAGCTGGTTTGAAAAATGGCTGCTCCTGTCCGCAAGCCCCAGGGCATCGAGTGCAGCCATCGCCCTGTTTTTTCTTTCACTCTGGTGAATGCCCGCATAAAGCATGGGAAGTTCGACATTCTCCAGGGCTGTTGTCTTTCTCAGAAGATTGAAGCCCTGAAATACAAAACCTATTTTTCTGTTCCTTATCGCTGCAAGATCGTTAATTTCCAGACCCCCGGTATCAATGCCGTCAAGCAGGTATGTCCCTTTTGTCGGCCTGTCAAGGCAGCCTAAAATATTCATGAATGTCGATTTCCCGGAACCCGAAGGCCCCATGATTGCAACGAATTCTCCGCTTTCAACAGAGATGGAGACATCGTTCAGTGCATGGACCTGATCCTCTTCTCCCATGTCGTAAATCTTGAATAAATTTCTTGTCTCTATCAAAGGCATGGCTGTCTCTAAAACATCGGCGGAGGTCCCACATGTCTGCTGCTGCTTTTAGCAGTATCCTTATCCGAATCTGCAGATTCTGTTATGACCTCGTTGCCTTCCCTGATGCCGCCTGATACGACTTCGGTGTAGCTGCCGTCGCTGATGCCTGTCCTGACGGGAATTCTCTTGATCTTTCCATTATCCATCACCCACACGGCTGAGCCGTTTCTGCCGTTTGTGTTTTTTGAAGTCTGAGCCGGTTTGAATCTCAGAGCTGAATCAGGAACCTTTAACACATCCTTCTTTTCATCTACAATTATGGTTACATTCGCAGTCATGCCCGGCTTCAATTTAAGATCAAGATTATCGACTTTAACTATTACATCATAGGTTACTACATTCGAAACAGTGGTCGGTGAATTTCTCACCTCCGAGACTACACCCTTGAAAGTCATGTCAGGGTATGCATCAATCGTAAATTCGACACTCTGCATGTTTTTGATTTTCCCAATGTCGGCTTCATCCACGTTTGTGTCGATCTGCATCTCCCTCAGGTCCTGGGCTATCGTAAAAAGCGTGGGCGTCTGGTAGCTTGCTGCGACGGTCTGCCCTACATCGACATTTCTTGATATTACGGTCCCGTCAACAGGAGATAAAATCCTTGTATAACCGAGGTTCGTCTCTGCAACCTTGAGCGCGGCCTTCATCTGCTCGACCTGCGCTTTTGCCGCGTCAACCTGCGCCGAAGCCGAATCCGCGTTTGTCTGCGCCGTATCGACATCACTCTGAGATACAAAATCCTTCTTTAAAAGTGCCTTGTTCCTTGCGAGCGTTCTCAGATTATCGGCAAGCACCACCTGTGTCTTTCTATGATTTGCCTCGGCGCTTGAAAGGTTTGCTTTTGCCTGAGCCACCTGAGATTCGAAGTTTGCAGGATCAATCTGCGCCAGAAGCTGGCCTTTTTTCACCAGTGAATTATAATCTACAAATATCGTGCTGATTGTACCGGACACCTGGGTTCCGACCTGAACATTCACAACAGCATTTACCGTGCCCGTGGCGGTCACGGTAAGCTGAATATCCCCTTTTTCAACCTTTTCGGTTTTATAATTGTTTCCGCTGTTTTCCCTTTTTAAAATAAAATATGCAGATGCTCCGACAATAATCACGATGATGACAAATATAACCGCCTTTTTCATTTAACCTCTCCCATGGCCTTTTCGAGGGTTGCTATTGCAATTCTGTAATCATAAAGGGCCGATGAATATGATGTTGCCGCATCCATCTCCGAGTTAATCGCATCAGTTACCTCAATGGCATTTCCAACACGCTCGGCATACCGGCCTTCAGCCAGTTCCCTGTTCTGTTTTGCATAAGCAAGCGTCTCGCGGGCCACATCTATCTGTTTCCTTACTTCATTTATTGAAAGTATGGCCTGAGTGACATCCAGCCTTATTCCCTGCCGTATTGATTCCACCGCCGCCATCTGGCTCTTTTGATTGGCCCTTGCCTCTTCAACACTATACTTTACATTGAAGCCCGTAAATATTGGAATTGTCAGGCTTGCACCTGCATTCCATTCTTTTTGTAGAGGAAAGTCATCGCCATTCCACCCATATCCGGCGGCACCGGTCAGCAAAGGATAGTGACTGGCGTTTGCAAGTTTCACGTTCATTTTGGCTGCCTCAACCTTGTCCATCGCAGATTTCAGGTCAGGCCTGTTCTGATAGGCTCGCTCCAGGGCCGTCGCTTCATCAATCGACACATCCACGAATTTGGGGGACGAATCGATCTCAAAATCGGGGGCGGATGATATTCCCATTGCATTTGCAAGAACGAGTTTGTCAGAAAGATACGTATTCCTGGCCTTTATCAGGTCAAGTTTAGCCTGACCGAGATCGACTTCAGCCTTTGTAACGTCTATTCTGGGTTTAAAACCGACCTCATAGAGTTTTCTGGCCTGCTTAAGGTGCAGTTCAAATTTTTCCACCGCCAACGATCGGGCATCAAGCGCGTCATTTGCTTGAAGAAGCCCGTAGTATGCCTTTTTCACCCCGAGAATCACCTGGGATCTCGTATCTATGAAAAGGGCGGAATATGAATCAGACTCACGCTTTCTGACGCCTATCTGTGAAGATGTCCTTCCAAAATCATAAAGCGTCATGTCCAGATTAAAACCTGCATTGTACTTGTCGAACGGCCCTGACTGATTGATATCATAGCTCGTATCCTGGTCGTATTTTGAATATTGAGCCGTACCGTTCACCTGTGGCATATATGCCGATTTAGCCTTGCCTACACGGCTCATGCTCGCCTCATAATTGGACTGCGATGCTACAATATCAGGATGGTTTGCAATGGCGATTGAAATGCATTTATCAAGATCGAGAGTCTCGCCCGGTACAATTGCCTGGCCTGCAAGAAGCATTGCAGGCATAACCGAATAAATTAATGTAAAGATAATTTTTCTCATAGATCTTACCTAGTTCCATTATGAATAATCATCCAGAACGTTTACAATATTTTACAAAATCGGACAAACAGGCGCTTTTTCCGATTCATACTGCCGGCATCATGCCTTCAAGGTTTCTGGTACTGCCGTGTGTTTACCAAACGTATTACATATCGCTTATGCGCAATGTCGGAGAAGTTCTTGCATAACCCTCGTTTCTTATCAGGTGGCAGCCTATCGATATGGGATTTCTGAGCGCGGCCTCGGCAACCATGATCGCTGCCTGGGTACCATGGAAAAGACTTATTATATCCTTCGATACCGGGGTTTCCCTGTAAAACTCCTCTATCCTCAGGAACATGTGCCTCAAATCTTCAAGGGCACGCTTCAGCCGTGACTCGGTACGCACAATCCCTACATAATTCCACATTGTATTTTTCAGGTTCGCCCAGTCCTGAGCAATAAGCGCGGGATCTTCGTTTGCAACATTCCCTGTGGGTATCCAGTCCCTGGTCGATGCAAGCGTGGCTGCCCTGACAGTTTCGCCCGAGTTTATTCTTTCTTTTATGTCCATTGCCGACTGATATCCCCAGAGAAGCCCCTCCAGCAGAGACGTGGAAGCAAGACGGTTTGCACCGTGAAGTCCCGTACAGGAAACCTCGCCGATTGCATAAAGCCCCCTCAAAGTTGTCCATCCCTTTGTATTCACATGCACTCCGCCGCAGAAATAGTGCGCTGCCGGAACGACCGGCACGGGTTCCCTGGTGATGTCTATGCCCGCCTCGCGGCATGTCTTCGAAATAGTCGGGAAACGCTCGTTTATATCTTCTTTGACATGGTTCGCTATGTCGAGAAGTACATATTCCTGCTTGTTTCTCAGCATCTCTTCCCAAATGGCGACCGTCACTTCATCCCTCGGGGCAAGGTCCTTCAATTCCGGGTTATATCTTTCCATGAAGTATTCGCCTGAAAGGTTCTTGAGCTTGGCGCCCTCGCCCCTCACAGCCTCCGAGATAAGGAAACGCCTTCCGCCAGGAATATAAAGGGTCGTCGGATGAAACTGCATGAATTCCATGTTCATGACACGGGCTCCGGCTCGTTTCGCCATTACCATGCCGTCTCCGACGGTTCCCTTTTCATTGGTGGAATGCACAAAAATATCGCCGAGGCCTCCGGTAGCCAGGACCGTGTATTGCGCGAGCACTACATCGACTTCCATCCTGTCGTTCATGAACAGGTAAGCCCCCAGGCACCTGTCGCCCAGCATGTACCTTGCCTGAATATCACTTGAATGATGATGCATGGTAACTAGATCTATGGCTGTAGCCCCTGTTATTATAGTGACATTTTCATGCGATTTGACAGCCTTTATCAGGGCCTTCTCGATTACCTCGCCGGTATTATCCGCCGAGTACAATATGCGGTTTACGGAATGAGCCCCTTCACGGGTAAGGTCGTAATTCTCATCATACGAGTCGGTAAGATGTGTGAAATCTACATGAAGGTTCTTGATAAGCACTTCTTCAACGACATCTGGACCTTTTTCAGAGATGAAGTCAACGGCTTCAATCGAATTTATATCCCTGCCCGCTCTCAATATATCTTCTTTCAATATTTCGGGCGAATCTTCCTTTCCCCTGAAAACAATACCGCCCTGTGCGCGGTTCGTGTTAGTCCTGTGAGGATCGTTGCGTTTTGTAACAAGCGTAACCCTGAGACCCTGCTGTGCCGCTATCAGCGCGCAGGTTGCCCCTGCAATACCTGTTCCGATTACAAGAACCTCGGTTTCCATTCGCGCCATATCAGACCTCCAGCATGCGTTTGAGAGCTGCTCTGGCATCCTGAGCTATATGTTCAGGCACCATTACTCTGTAATCTTCAGACAGGCCTGAGATGCATGCGGCAAGCTTATCAAGTGTTATTTTCGCCATGTCTTCGCAGTATGCCTCTCTAAGCGTAACTACTCTGACATCATCTTTTTTGCCGGCAAGCCTTTTGACCATGTTGGATTCCGTGCCGACGGCGATTTTACCGCCCTTCTCAATCGTATTTACATACTCGATTATACCAGCAGTAGATGCTGCACTGTCGCTTGCACCAGCCACGGCGGGATCCGTCTCAGGATGCACTATGACCCTGCCGCCGGGATTTTGAACCCTGAACCTCTCAACATCTTCAGCCGTGAACACAGGGTAATGCACCGGGCACCAGCCTTTCCAGAGTATGACCTTCGCATCGTTCAAAACTTCACTGTCAAGACCTGATTCGGGATCCCATACGGCAATATCGCTGTCCTTTATACCGAGGCCGTATGCAGTATTTCTTCCAAGATTCATGTCGGGCATGAAGAAAACCCTGCCCTTCTTATCAAGCGCCCATTTAAAAACCTTTTTTGCATTTCCGGAAGTGCAGACTATACCGTCATTGCGGCCGCAGAACGCCTTTATAAGGGCGGATGAATTCACATATGTTACAGGTGCGGCAGGTCTGCAGGAAATCTCCCGCCATGCTCTTTCCACATCTTCAAGTTCCGCCATATCGGCAAGCGGGCAGCCTGCTGATTTGTCGGGAATATAAACTTTTTTACCGGGAGAAAGAATGGCCGCTGTTTCCGCCATAAAATAGACGCCACAGAAAATTATAACCTCAGCATCAATGAGACTTGCCGATTTTCCGGCAAGTTCCAGGGAATCCCCTACATAATCGGCAAATTCTATTATGGAATCATTCTGATAGTGATGTCCCAGTATGACAAGCCTTGTGCCAAACTCACGCTTTTTTCCGATAATGATTTCTCTTGCCTGTTCTTCAGTCATCCGCCTGTCCGATTGTCATTGAAATATCAAACGCCTTAACCGAATGGGTAACCTCTCCAACGGATATATAGTCGACTCCTGTCTGGGCGACATCTTTTATTGTCTTCAGTGTTATCCCGCCGGAGGCTTCCAATGGGACTCTGCCGTTCACCAGCAGCACCGCCTTTTTCATTCCATCAATTGAAAAATTATCGAGCATTACTCTGTCAACATTTGAAGACAAGGCCTCTTTCACGTCTTCAAGCGTCCTGCATTCCACTTCCACAGGAATATTTTCTGAGAACGCCTTGACTTTTCTTACTGCCTCAGAAATTGAACCGACACGGTCAATATGGTTGTCCTTTATAAGCGCCATATCAAAAAGGCCCATTCTGTGATTCTGACCTCCGCCTGTTCTGAAGGCAATTTTATCAAGCACCCTCTGACCAGGGGCTGTCTTTCTCGTGTCCAGCAGAACAGCCTTCGTCCCTCTGATCTCTTTTAAAAAGAGGCTTGTCATTGTAGCTATTCCGCTCATGCGCTGCATGAAATTAAGTGCAACCCTTTCCGCCTTTAGAAGCGCCCTGGCGCATCCGGAAATTTCCGCTATGACCGTTCCGGTCTTCACATGGCTGCCATCGTCAACCTTCTTTTCAAAGAGGGCTTTTCCATCCAGCTTTTTGAAAACCATTTCCGCGATATCAAGCCCTGCGATAATCCCGGATGACTTTGCAGTAAACTTTGCCTTCAACCTGTCTGCGGGTTCGAACACGGCATTCGAGGTCACATCAGTTCCGTCTTCTTCAAGGGCAAGGTCTATTATTCTTGTTAACAATTCTTGAGTATTCATAGGTAAACTCATCTATTATCACATCAAGCATGTTTATTGCCATATCGAGTTCCTGCTTTGACCCGAATGCTGAAGACAGACTTAACAAGACAGGATCATAAACCGGCGTCAAAGCACCTAAAGCCTCATAATTGATTTTATCGATATCATATTCCTCTCCGAGGAAATAATATTTGCCGAAACGGGGCCGCTTTTTATCCCTGAAAGGCCATGTTACCTTGAGCTTATAATATCTGTTGAGGATATCCTTTAGCTTGTCGGAACTTTTGACAACCAGGGGTTTGATTTCCTCTCCGAGGATGTTCTGGACTATCCTGAAAAACGTCTTCACATAATCAATATCCGTTATGACGGCCCCGAAAAGATACCAGTCATCGAGTGTTTCGACGATAATCCGGGCCTCATTTTCATCAAGCTTCTGGTAGCTGGGGCAGAAATGGCCCTCGCATATTTCTCTTCCGTAAAAGCTTACATCTCGCATGTCATTCCCGCCGTTCTGCATGGGATGAATCATGCAGCCGACCTTTTTTCTTTCTCCGTCCAGCCATCCTGCAAATTCACAGGTATATATGGTCTTATATATCCGCCTGCCGTCTTCGCGGCGTCTGACCGCATCTCTATACGCCTCAAGGGAAAGCTTGCCGCATCTGACTTTGCGCATCAGAGTCTCCCTGTAATCAAAGCGCACGGCAAGCTCATCCCTGGTATTTTCCACATAATTGTATATTCCGCAGCATGCACCGCAGGACTTGTTTTCATCAGGCTGACAGAGGTGAATCCGGGTCATCGGAACAGCTCACTTCAGGATTATCATTACATTGGTTCCGTCAACTCCAATGGAATAGCAGGCGTCTTTACAATCAATTGAATATCGCAGGACATCATCGCTTTCATTTGCAAATGCGCCCTCTTCATTTAGCCTGTCGATAATGAATCTGAGTCTATCGAAACTCAGGTCATCTTCAATAATAATGTTGTAGGCGCATCCCTTATACAGAAACGGTATTTTCTCCAGCATGGACTGAACCTTAGCATACTAAGCCTTTTCATGGAAGCTTCAGAAAAACTAAATCCTTGCATACTGTCGGCATAATCGGATAAATCTGTTTTATGAATTCAATTCTCTTAAACTCCATCGGATGGATCGGCGCCAAATTGATCTTAGGCTTCTGCGGTACATACCGGGAGGAGGTCTTCGGAAAAGAGCTCTTCGACGATATGTCAAAAGAATCCAGAAAGATACTTGTCTCATGCTGGCACCGTGGAATAATCTTTTACGGTTATTTTTTCAGGGGACTGAAGGCCGGGACAATCGGCTCACTTTCAAAAGATGCTGAAATCGCTGCGGCCATAGTTGAATGTCTGGGCGTAAAGGTCTTCAAAGGCTCCTCAACCAGGGGCGGTCATGCCGCACTCGACGCCATCGTCGATTATGTCAATTCGGGCAATTATGGAGGCTTCAATCCGGACGGGCCTGTCGGGCCTCAATATGTCTCTAAACCAGGAACGATTCAGATCGCGGCCAGGACAGGCGCTCCCATCATTCCCTTTGCCTGGGACGCTGAACCAGCATGGGAATTTAACACCTGGGACAAGATGATGCTGCCAAAACCCTTTTCAAGGCTTTGTATTCTCTTTGACAGAGAAACCATGCATGTGCCGCCAGGGCTTTCTATAGATGAGTATGAGAAATTCAGACAGGAGTTCGACCGCCGTATGAACATACTCAGTTATCAGGCGCGATTCCATGTCAAAAACCGGCTCAAAGGAATCGATCCGCGTGATATCGATGTCCCTGAAGATTTCATGAACTACCTCCCGATAGGAAGAATAAGGACTAAGAAGTGTCAAACTGTATGATTGCTTAAGGGTAAAAGAACCAGTTTATTTCCAGGTATGGATTATGGGGAAAAGACTGCAGAACATTTTAACTGACCCGCTATTCATTAAACCGTTTTCCTTGATCGGGGCAAAACTGATCATCGGGCTCTGCTCCACATGCCGCATTGAAGTCTACGGGCAGGACCTTGAGCGCGAACTTCTTAAAACCCGAAAAGACCTGCTGTTCCCATGCTGGCACAGGGGGATATTCTATTATGCCTACCACTTCAGGGGGTGCGGCGGTTCAACTCTCATATCCCAGTCAAAAGACGGCGAGATAATAGCCCGAATAATCAATCATATGGGAATGATCGCCATGAGGGGCTCCTCGACAAGGGGAGGTCACGCTGCGCTTGAAGGCCTTATCGATTATATCAAAGCAGGCCATTACGGTGGATTTACTCCGGATGGCCCGGTAGGTCCACCTTATGTTTCCAAAATAGGCACTATCATGATGGCTGCAAGAACCGGCTCTCCACTTGTGCCCTTTGCATGGGATGCATACCCTTCCTATGAATTCGATTCATGGGATAGATTCTCAATACCCATGCCATTTTCAAGGATTGCCGCGCTGTATGACAGAGATATCATTCATGTGCCGGAAGGCCTTTCAGAAGAGACATATGAAGAAATCCGGCGGAACTTTGATCTGAGAATGAATATCCTTAACTACCAGGCAAGGTTCTACGTGAGAAACAAGCTCAAAGGCATTGACCCGAGGGACATCGATGTGCCCCCGGATTTCATGGATTATCTGCCGAAGGGAAACCCCAGACACAGGTAAACCTCTATATCGATATTGCTGCCTTGCTTAAACCAGGTTTTGAACCCTGTTGTCTCTTACCAGAATGCCCCGCCGGAGGCCTGTTCGAAGGTTTTGCCGAAGCATGAGTAAAAGGCCTCGCGTGCTGCTGCCGGGGCGGCCTGGCAAACTCATTTCCTTTTGGTTGAGGCTTGTTGTAGTCGAATCCATCCAATTTTTTCCGCGCCAGTCTCTCGCCTAATGTCAGTTCTATATCATGGACCATTGCCGCGTCTTCACGGGTGATAAACGTGAAGGCGTCACCGTTTCTCGATATACGACCCGTACGTCCAATGCGGTGTGTATATGCATCGACCGTATCAGGGATATCGTAATTTATGACATGGGATATCGCCGAGACATCTATGCCGCGTGCAGCTATATCCGTTGCTACCAGTATCTGATAGGTTCCATTGCGAAAGCCTTCTATCGCCTCTTCCCGCCTGTTCTGCGAAAGATTCCCCTGAAGCGATGTCGCACTGAATCCTGCATGGCCGAGTTGTTCTGCAACCCTTTTGGCGCGGTGCTTTGTGCGTGTAAACACGAGGACCGATTCGGTTGATGTTATCTTCAGAAGCTCCTTGAGGAGCGCCGTCTTCAAATGCTGTTCAACGGGATAGAGCGCGTGCGTTATTGTCGAGACCGGCTTTGTTATATCAATCTGCACAGTCACTGCATCATTGAGAATGTCCGACGCCAGATGCCTTATATCATCCGGCATTGTTGCCGAAAACAGCAGGTTCTGCCTTTTTTTGGGCAGGTGCTTCAGAATACGGCGGATATCGGGCAGGAATCCCATGTCAAACATGCGGTCAGCCTCGTCAATAACGAGCGTATCAACACTGCTTAGGTCGATTTTATTCTGGGATATCAGGTCGAGAAGTCTGCCCGGGCATGCCACAATGATCTCATTGTCCCGGCTCAAGTCCCTTATCTGAGGGGTAATGCTTACGCCGCCGAAAACGACCATGCTGCGAAGCCTCATATTCCTGCCCAGAGCTCTTATGGCATCGTTAATCTGTGATGCCAGTTCGCGGGTTGGCGCCAGGATCAGAACCTTTATCCGACGGCGCTTGCCTTGAATCAATCTCTCAAGTATGGGAAGCGTAAATGCGGCTGTTTTTCCCGTGCCCGTTTGTGCAAGACCGAGAACATCCCGTCCTTCGAGTATCGGCGGGATTGTTTTTTCCTGGATTGGTGTGGGGCTAGTGTAACCTTGTCCGATAATGCCGGATATAATGTCCGGGTGAAACTTAAACTGCTCAAATGTCATTGATGCTCCTTTTAAGGGCTCTTAACTCACCCATTAAAAGGGTTATGTCAACTAAATTCGTTATTTAAGCACTTCTTTTAATCAGTGGGTTCACGACGGTTATATATATTCATGGCTGAAGCAGCGCCACTCTTCATGCACTCTATTACCGCCTCTGCAGCCTTTGAGATTTCATCGGAAAGGGTTTTTATTTCTTCACCTGTAAACCTTGACAGCACATAATCTGCACCATCCATGCCTTCGGGAGGTCTACCGATGCCGCAGCGGATACGGACGAAATCACCTGTGTGGAGTACCGACCTGATCGACTCAAGCCCTTTGTGCCCGCCTGTGCCTCCGTTTTCCTTCACCCGCACCTGTCCGAAAGGAATATCCATGTCATCATGGATTACTATCAGATCGCCTTGCTTTATCACCATTGAAGAAAGAGGAAGCCCGCTCAGGTTCATGAATGTCTGGGGCTTGGCCAGCATGACGTTTATTCCGCCGATTCCGCCTTTTCCGTAAAGTACATTCGAGGCCTTTTTTTTAACCTCGATTGAATATTCCCTGGACAAAAGATCAACCACCATGAACCCTATATTGTGCCTGGTCATATGGTATCTGGCCCCCGGGTTTCCAAGTCCGTAGATCATTTTCATAATACATTCCAATTACTGTTTTGCTTCTCAAACATCAACCGCTTTCATTAACGAAGACTTGCATGCTATTATTAATATATGCCGCTTACACCAGAAATGATCGAAGCCCTGCCCCGTGCGACAGGCGTTTACATGATGCGCGACAAAAAGAACCGCATTATCTATGTCGGCAAGGCCCTTGAAATAAAAAACCGCGTCAGGGCTTACCTTGGCCAGGATACCAGGCCTTATGTATCGCATATCCGCGAGCATGCCGAAAAAGTCGATTTCGTGCTTACGGGAAATGAAAAGGAAGCGCTCCTTCTTGAAAACCAGCTCATAAAAACACATCGTCCGCGCTATAACGTGCTGCTTAGGGACGACAAGACCTATGTGAGCATAAAGCTCACTGTTAATCATGATTGTCCCGCCATTTCGATTACAAGGCGCGTGGTCAAGGACGGGGCACGCTATTTCGGCCCCTACTCCTCGGCAAAGGCCACGCGCGGCACCCTTTCAGCAATAGGAAGGATTTTTCCTGTAAGGCGATGCAAGGACACCGAGTTTGCCAACAGGGTGAGGCCGTGCCTTTATTATCAGATAGGACTATGCCTTGCGCCATGCGTAAAAAAACATGCGACTGAGGATTACAAGCAGGTTGTAGAAGACCTGATCCTGTTCCTGGAGGGGAAAAATACCGACCTTACCAACAAACTTGAAAAAAGAATGAAGAAGTATGCCGTCGAACTTGATTTCGAGAAGGCAGCAAAAATCCGTGATCAGATCGAGGCTATAAAGACAACGTTGGTGCCTCAGAGGGTATCCGGAACCACGTCAACCGATGCGGATATATTCGGCGTGCAGCGATATGAAGATACGGTATCGATTGCAGTGCTTAGGATTATGAACGGGAGGGTCGCAGACACGAATGCGTTCTCTGTCCATGCAGGTGAGGGACAGGATTTCATTACCCCGGTAATTATTCAGTATTATCTGGGCGGAAGGCAGGTGCCTCCGATTATATATTCTGATGAACTGCCTGAAGAAACAGAGAACATGACCGCAATTCTTTCCGAACTGCGTTCGGCCGGCGTAAAATTTAAAAGGCCTGTCCGCGGAAAGACCAGACATCTTCTCAATATGGCGAACGAGACCGCATCAAAGGCAATTGCGGCAGGTGAATCAGCGCTTGATGAAATAGCGATACACTTCAAACTTCAGAGCATCCCGTGGCGTATCGAATGCTATGACATATCCAACCTTTCAGAGACAAATGCCGTGGGTTCCCGAAGTGTTCTGACTGGCGGCGAACTGGACAAGTCGCTTTACCGCCATTATAAAATCAAAAGTGTTCAGGGCCAGAATGACTTTGCCATGATGCATGAGGTCCTTTCCCGCAGATTTAAAAATGAAACGGAAAACATGCCGGACCTTATTATAATCGACGGCGGAAAGGGCCAGCTTGCCATGAGCCTCAAGGTCATGTCCGAACTGGGAATAGAAGGTGTACCGGTAGTTGCAATGGCAAAGGAGCACGGGGCGGCAAAGGACCGGTTTTTCATCCCCGGCAGAAAAGAACCCGTACATCTGCAGGCACGAAGCAGGGCCCTTCTGATGCTACAGAACCTGAGGGACGAGGCGCATAGATTTGCGATAACTTATCACAGAAAATTAAGGTCAAAATCCACATTTGTCTGACAGTTTGAAGTTCCTGCGGTTATAAAACAGGAATAGATTCAAACAGGCTCAACTTCCTTGAAATAATAACCCGCTCAATGTATTATTGCCGCCATGTTCATCGGCAATAATCCCAGACTTGAAGCGGCCTTTGATGAAATCGCAGGTGCATGCTGTGCTGTCATAACGCACCCTCATCCCCTTTATGGCGGCAACATGCACAACAATGTGGTGATGGCGGCCCGTGATGCGGCGCTGGCAAACGGATATTCCGCCCTGCGTTTCAACTTCCGCGGAACCGGCCGCAGCGAAGGAAGGTATGGCGACGGTAAAGGCGAAGTGAATGACTTGCACTCGGCTGTAAGCTTCGCGGGCAGCAACCCAATCATCATAGGCTATTCCTTCGGGGCATGGATAGCTTCAATGTACCTTGAGACGTTCAGCCTGCCCTCAATCCTTATTTCACCTCCTACTGCCATGTTTGAAATTCGCTTTCCAAAAGATGAAAATGTATGGATTATCGCCTCCGACATGGACCAGTATTCTGACATCTCAAAGGTAAGCGGCCTTGTCCCGGCGGACAGATTATATATATGCAGAGGCATCGATCATTTCTGGTCCGGTGATGAAGACGTCCTGACAGGTGCGCTTAATAAAGCATTTGCAGACCTTAAAAGGCTTGAATGAAAAAAATAATGGAGGAAAATATGACACCATTTAAATTGCCCGAAAATTTCCTGTTCGGAAGCGCAACGGCTTCCCTGCAGATAGAAGGCGGCGACAAAAACAACTCATGGTACGAATGGTGTGAAACCGGACATATCAAGGACGGTACTCACTGCATAGTCGCCGACGATCACTGGAACAGAGTCAAGGAAGATACAGCCCTCATGAAGGAACTCAACCATCAGATATACAGGATGGGCCTGGAATGGAGCAGAATAGAACCCGCCAAAGGCCAGTTCTCCCGTGATGCCCTGAAACATTACCGCCAGGAAATAGAGATGCTCACCCAGAATGGCATCAAGCCCATGATTACGCTTCATCACTTCTCCAATCCTCTCTGGCTCGAGCATAACGGCGCATGGCTCACACCGGAAGTCATAGGGCTCTTCGAGCGCTACACCGAGGTAGTTGTCAATGAACTTGGAGACCTTGTCTCTGACTGGGTAACCATCAATGAACCCAACGTGTATCTTGCCATGGGTTATATAACGGGCGACTGGCCCCCTAGCGGTAAGGGAAAGATGATTGAATATTTCAAAGGTGCAAAGAACATGATCCTTGCCCATATCTGCTCATACAAGAAAATTCATTTTATCAGGGAAAAAATGGGATTCAAGGATACCATGGTTGGTGTTGCAAACCACATGCGCGTATTCGACCCGAAATACGGAACCATGCGCGAAAAGCTAAGCTGCTTCCTGAACGACCTCCTTTTCCATGAAATATTCATAAAAGGCATGGCTGAAGGAAAGCTGCTCCCTCCAATCGGTTTCGGCCATCCGATGGGAAAAGGGCCTTTCATGGATTTCTTCGGTCTCAATTATTACTCCCGCGACATGCTCTCAGGCACATGGAATCCTTTGGAACTCTTCGGTAAGATGGAATTCAAGGCTGGTGCCCCGACCAACGACCTAGGGTGGGAGCTTTATCCCGAAGGGCTTTCAAGGATATGCCGCAAATATTACAATCGCTACCATGTGCCTATTTATATCACCGAGAACGGGACCTGCGATAAAAAGGATGCCTTCAGGACAAAGTACATCTATGACCACATGCTCGAGATAAAGAACCTCATCGATGAAGGCGTCGCGGTAGAGCGCTACTACCACTGGACGCTTATGGACAACTTTGAATGGATCGAGGGTTTGAGCGCATGTTTCGGGTTGATCGAGGTTGACTTTGCGACACAGGAAAGAAAAATCAGAAAGAGTGGACATTTCTATTCGGAGTTAAGCAGAAATAAGGCCGTAACACAGGAGATGATCGATAAGTATCTTAAAGATTAGTTGTGAGTTAAGAGTGGTGAGTTCTTGGTGATGAGTGGTGAGTAAAACCGGAATGTACGGGGATGAAAGATGCATACGAAAGATGAAGTTATTAGGGGATTTATCGATACGTACGGCGCAGAAGGTGATTGCGAATTCTTTTTTTCACCCGGACGCGTCAATCTGATAGGCGAACACATAGACTATAATGGAGGACTTGTGCTGCCAGCAGCCCTGTCGCTGGGGATTTGTGCGGCGGTTAAGAGGCGAAATGACGGGATTGTAAGGCTGCGCTCGGCAAACGAATCCAGCTGGGCAGATATTAAGCTCGATGAGATTATAAAATCGAATTCAATACGCTGGGCAAACTATCCGGCTGGCGTCATTAAATATCTGATGGATGAAGGGAATGAACTTGCCGGATGCGATATTTATATTTCAAGCGACCTGCCTGAAAGTTCAGGCCTTTCATCATCGGCCGCCCTGGAGGTCCTTACCGCCTACATGATGCTCTATCCTCTCGGGCCTGAAAAAATCGACAGGGTAAGGATGTCATTACTCTGCCAGAAGGTTGAAAACGAATTCATAGGCGTCAACTGCGGCATAATGGATCAGTTTGCCGTGGCTCTCGGGAAAAAGGATAATGCGATCCTTCTGAATACAAATACCCTTGAATACAAATATATCCCTTTCAAACTAGGTAAATGCCGGCTTCTTATAATGAACACGAAAAAAAAGCGCGAACTTGCAGACTCAAAATACAATGAACGCAGAGCGGAATGTGATGCGGCCCTGGCGATAATACAAAAATCCAGGCCGATAAAAACGCTTGTCGAGGCGGATGCCGAAGATCTCATTTTGATCAAGGACCCTGTCCTCAGAAAACGTGCACGCCATGTAATTACCGAAAACAAGCGCGTTCAGAAATCAGTCATGTCACTCGAAAACGGTGAGCTTGCAACATTCGGAAATCTCATGTGTGCTTCTCACGATTCCCTCAAAACCGATTATGAAGTAACAGGCATGGAACTGGATACGATAGTGGCGGAAGCGCTGTCCCTTCCCTCCTGCCTCGGCGCACGCATGACAGGCGCGGGTTTCGGAGGCTGCGCAATAGCGCTGGTTCAGGAACATGCAATAGAATCCTTCACTGAAACCGTGCTCAAAAATTATAAGGCCAGAACCGGCCTTGACGGTGAAATCCATGTCAGCGTTATAGAGGACGGTGTTAAATCAATTTAAGGGATTTATGTGAACTCAATCGAGCGTGTCAGAAGGGCGGTAAAATTCAATTGCCCTGACAGAGTGCCTGTCTGGAGTTCAGGCCTTGATGACGTTTTTCATATGTTCATGCTGCCGCCTAAGACATGGCAGCCCGGACATGCAGACCATGAACGGGGGCTGTTTCCTTACATGCCTGATGAAAAGATTCTGAAACTGCGCCTGTGGAAATGGAACTCTCCCGAATGGGCAAAAGCCCCTGAATACAGGAACTGGACTGATCTGGACCGTGAGGAAATCGATGAATGGGGATGTATATGGAAACAGTCCGGGAAAGGTAAATCCATTGGACATCCTGTAAGGTCCACCCTGACCGACTGGGGGCATTATGACAAATATCTTGCCGACTATAACCCCGACCCTCTTGTAAAAAGCCGCTACTCGTTTTTTATCCTGTTAAGCAGACTGCTCGGCAGAAGCCGCTACAGAATGTGCACGCTGGGCGATATGGGACCATTAAGCATTGCATCTGCGATAAGAGGCTTCGTGCCTTTCCTGACCGACCACAGAAGAAATCCTTCTGAACTCAAAAAACTTCTGGGACATATCACATCATTCTTTGTTGATTCCGCGCGGATGTGGGCAAGATTCGGGGCTAAGCCTCACGGATTCATGATGTACGACGACCTTGGAGACCAGATGAGGCCTTTTCTGAGCCCCAAAATGTTCGCCGAATTCTACGAGCCTGTTTACAGGGCAATATTCGACACTGTACATGAACTCGGCTGCGAGATGCATCTTCATTCATGCGGCAAAATCGATGAGCTTCTTCCCGCACTGATAGACTGGGGACTTGACGCCGTCGAACTGGACAGCCCGCGCATGACCGGGTTTGATGCTCTTCAGAAATTCAGGGGAAGACTGATGATATGGGCATCTATAAACATACAGACCGTGTATGCTCACGGCTCTCCTGACGAATGCGAGCAAGAGGTCTTTGAAATGATAAACTCTCTGAACCTTCCCGAAGGTGGTTTCGGCGCATACTTCTATCCCCAGCCTCACCATCTGAATGTTCCTTCCGCAAATATCAGGGCATTCAGAAAAGGACTCGAAAAATACGGCAGATCAGGAAAATCATATTCAGCAGGATAACCTTGTAAAATAACTTGACATTATATCGAAACATACTGATTATTAAGGAAGTTATAAAATATTATTTATGTGAGGGGGTATCACTTATGAAAAAATTATCGGTACTGGCATTGCTTTGTTCACTTTTCCTTTTTACAGGCTGTGTTGAAAAGATGCTGACATTCAGCTTTACGCAGGCGTCAAACCCGGAACTTGCATCCGACATTGTCGGAACTATCAACGAGGCAAACAAGACCATAACGGTTGCGGGAGATTTTCCAAAAGGCGTCAGCGCATTGAAGGCCACATTCACATTTACAGGCAGCAATGTCCAGGTTGGCACAACGAAACAGGTTAGCGGCGTAACAGCAAACAATTTTCTTAATCCTGTCACCTATAAGGTAACATTCATGTCACTTTTTAAAAAAGAGTATGTTGTTAAGGTTACCAACAATGCAAGGGAGTTCAACAGCATTCAGGCTGGCATAGCGCCGACAGGAGATGCCGCGATAGTCTGGACGGAAAACGGCAAACTCATGCTGGACGAGAAAAGAAACGGGGTCTGGACACATGAATCATCGGTATGCCCCATATTAAGCCTGAGCGGGACTGAAGCGGTAACTCCTAAGGTTTTCGTAGAACCAAGCGGCAGGACGGTTATTGTATGGGCTCAGAAAGTGGATGGCGTATCGTGCATATTCAAAAGCGATTACAAGGACGGTGTCTGGTCTCATCCTGCCAATCTTGATGATCACATCAACCTGGTTGGCGGAGATGCGATCAATCCCATTGTAACCGGCAATAAAAACGGGTTTGTGGTAATTTCATATGAACAGGACCATGACATCTGGGGATATGAATACCTTAACGGAGCATGGGCAGGCCCGTGGACATTGAATAATGCACAGAGAGGCATCGTTCCGGGTTCTTCAAGATTTGCCATGGACGCCAACGGTTACGGTCTGATCGTTTGGAGGGAACAGGTTCCGGAAAGCACTTCACCTGCAAGGGTATATATGAGGCAGCTGCTTGACGGTGCTAACTGGTCAGCTCCTGTTTGCATAAGCACTCCATTCGCCGTAACCGACTCACCGGATATAGCCATGAGTGACAACGGAGACGCCATAATTTACTGGCTTGAAAACGGCGGAATTGTAATCGATCAGTTCGAGGAAGGCGCTTGGTGCAACGTGGCTGTCGGCGGCAACAGGAGGCTCAATCCTGCAGGCTCTAGTGCAAGCCTGGTAACGGCGGCCATGAATGCGTCCGGTGATGCGGTTCTTACATGGGTTCAGGATTCAAAAGCCTACAAGGCAGATTTCAGTAACGATATATGGAATGTCCCCACTGTTATCAGCAATGCCGGCGGTGATGTCACAATTTCCAATGTTGCCGTCCTGGACATATATTACAAATGGGTACTCGCCTTTGAGCAGGACAACAATATCTGGGGATATGTAATGTTCATGGACGACACATGGGGCGGCCCTCAGACTTTGAACACCGACGATCCGCGTGATATCGTCAAGGGCTCGACAATCATGGTGACGGACAGCAGCAACCGCGGGCTCATAATATGGAAACAATATGGCGACGGCGGCGGGATATTCATGAGAGAATACAATGAAAACGCCTGGGCGAAAGCGGTAAAGATCAACTAGAAAAAGTGAATGAATTTTAAATAGAAAATGAAAGCGGCGCTTGTTTTTTGCGCCGCTTTTTTTTATTCTTGCATATCCGAAACCATTACAGAGGTATATAAATGTCAAAACCAAGGGTTACCGTCATGGGCAGTTTCATTGTCGATCTCATGGCTCGTGCACATCATCTGCCCGTACACGGGGAAACCGTCAAAGGCACTCACTTCATGATAGGGCCGGGCGGCAAAGGCTCGAATCAGGGTGTTGCGGCATGCAGGTCAGGCTCCAGCGTCACGATGATTACAAAGATAGGCACCGACCAGTTCTCATCAATCGCGCTTAACAGTTTCAGGAAAGAAGGCATGAGCACCGCCTTTGTCTTTGAAGATGCCAGATATCCTACAGGAACCGCTCTCATAATGGTGGATGAGAACACTAGTGAAAATCAGATCATTGTGACACCGGGCGCATGCGATCACATATCGGAAGCTGAGATCGAATCAGCCGGAACGCATATCGGAGGTTCGAAAGTGCTTCTCACACAGCTTGAAACCAATATCGAGGCGCTTGCAAAAGCCATTCAAATTGCCCATTCAAAAGGCGTGAAAGTCATACTCAATCCCGCACCCGCTCCGCTGTCCCCGCTTCCGGACGAACTTCTCTCAATGATCGACATCCTCACACCCAACGAGACCGAGGCATCGGTCATGTCAGGCATCAAGGTCTCCACATTCGAAGATGCGGAAAAAGCCGCCGGGATGATTAAAAGAAAAGGCATCAAAACAGTAATAATCACTATGGGAGGCAAAGGCGCCTTTGTATCCACTCAAACCGCCGAATACAAGATCGACCCGTTTAAGGTAAACGTCCTAGACACTACAGGCGCAGGTGACGCATTCAATGGAGGCCTTGCAACGGCCCTTGCCGAAGGCATGGACATTCACGACGCGGTGCAGTTTGCAAATGCGACAGGTGCACTGTCTGTAACAAAGCTGGGGACTGCGCCTTCCATGCCTTATCGTAATGAGATCGATGAACTTCTCTTGAAAAAACAGGCCGAAAAAGGTGAATTACAATGAAAATCAATGAATACATCGACCACACGATTTTAAAACCGGAAGCGAGTGAGTCACAGATAATCAATCTATGCAAAGAGGCAAAGGAATACGCCTTCAAATCCGTTTGCGTAAACCCTTATTATGTTCCCCTTGTGAGCAGGGAACTAAAAAAGAGCAAGGTGAAGACTTGCGCGGTCATAGGTTTCCCATTGGGCGCCACCAGCAGCGAAATAAAATCTTTTGAAACCCATACACTCATCTTCTCGGGTGCTCAGGAAATAGACATGGTGATAAATATCGCGGCACTCAAGGACGGGCTTTACGATGTTGTGGAAGAGGAAATCTGGGCAGTAACTGCCGCTGCCAGAGATAAGGCAATAGTAAAGGTAATCATCGAGTGCTGCCTTCTGACCGACGAGGAAAAGGTGAAGGCATGCGAGCTGTCATTAAAGGCAGGCGCAGGATTTGTAAAAACATCCACAGGTTTCTCGACTTCGGGTGCTACGATCAATGACGTCAAGCTCATGAAGAGCGTTGTAGGCGACAAGGCCGGAGTAAAGGCGTCAGGCGGTATCAGGGATTATGAAACCGCCATGGCAATGATTACGGCAGGCGCCACACGCATCGGCACGAGTTCGGGCGTCGAAATAATGAAACAGGCCAAGATTTCAAAACAGAACATTCTTTAACAGAGCCGCAGACCTTCAACCGTAATCCCGTGCCTTTGCATTGAATTTGAAAACCTTATGCCTTAGCTTTTTTAATCACATATTACTAAATTGTCTGGAACATAGATGAAGAACCTTTTCTGATTGTTGATCGTTAGCATGCTTGTTTCACTTTTATTATCCGGATGCTGTCTTTTTGTAAAAACCATCCCAAGGAGTGAAATCCCGGACAGGACACTAGCGGACAAGTTCATAGACATTGACGGAATGAATATCCATTACAAGGAATATCCGGCTGACAGCCCAAATGTTTTCATGCCTCAAGGCCTTACTTCATCCATGTACACATGGGAGAAGGTCGCGCCGATCCTGCAGAAAATTGACTATCATGTCTGGCTCATGGACATGAAGGGCTTCGGCTGGAGCGACAAGCCGGAGAATAGCAAATATGACATCAAGACCCACACAAATACTGGAGAATACCAAGTCCGCTGATGGCAATCAGGATCTTGGCGGCCATAACATGGTGTCACGGAATCGGAATAACCTTTCTGTTCATACAAATTCTTTCTGCCAAGACACCTTGCGAAGCCCAATTGTCGGTTGATTCGGGTTCGGAAAAAATTCCGGGGTTGACCCATATCCAGAGAAGGGCGACCAGTATTGGCAATATAGACCATCGACCGATCCACGTCCTGCTCCAAATAGCCAATGTCAATAAAGGGAGACATGTAATTATCCTGGTCCATACGCTCCACGGATTGGCATGCCGCAGCCAAGTAGCATAGGACATCAGCAATACTTTTGTAATAACATTATTTTGCGTTTTCATAATGGATTTCCCCTGATGAAGCGCTGAGCCGGGACATGCAAAAAGGGCAAGACCCCGACATAACATTAAAGACCGGCCGGGATTTTTGATTGCATCATTTTTCTGCGGTCAAGCCTGCGGCCATCCACTATAAAAGTTCCATCGCCTACTGCGTGAATTGTCCGCTTTTCCTTTCGTGAATCATCAAAGTACGCTGCAAGGCCTTCAAGGATAACGATACTGTGCCCCTTTATGATGTCGATGACTTTGCACTCGATGTTCGCGATGCATTCTTTTATCAGGGGCGCTTTGACATGCTTTCCCTTCACAGGGGTCAGCATGAACTTTTCAAACTTGTCCGTATCAGAACCGGAACAGGTCCCCACTCCAACGACCTTATCGAGCATGTCGACAGTGGGAATTGCAAGAACACATTCCTTCGTCTTACTGAGAGCGGCAAAAGAATAATTCCAGGGCCCGGTGGTCATGGCGAATACCGGTGAAAAATCCACCACCATGGTCCATGAGATCGTCATTATATTATTCTTTTTCCCGTCAAATGTCGTAACCAGAACAACCGGACCGGATTCGATCAACGTAAACGCTTTACTGATCTGCATTTTTTTCATATGCGCACGATCCTTTACTTGTTTATCTGACAATCAATAGTGATAAATGGGCCGCGTCTCGATATTTTTACCTTATATTGTCAATTGTTGGGGGCTGACCCCTTTTCTTTTCAAAAGAACTGAAATTATAAAGCAGCAGTCTTGTGATGTGCAGGTTTACTGAAAGCCGGTGAAACAGCTTCAATCCTTCGCATTGCATTAATGTCATAAATTTTTTCTTTGCAGTCAGGGCATTCATAATATTCAAGTGCCTGGACAGAATATTTTACATCACCGACATTTCCTTGTAAGTCCTTTCTGACCTTTTTAATTTTTAAACTGTCGCATGCAGGGCATTTTTTTATCAAAACCGATTTATTCATAATCTTTAACCTCAAATTGATTTTTTTGATGAAATCAAAAAGTAATATACTTCCTCTCCTTCTTCCTTGACAAGTTTACCTTTAGTATAAATTGCTAGACCCTCTAGATTTGTTCCTTGAATAATATGAAGATACTCCCTTTGATTCTTTTTATATGGGCTGATTGATCTAATTGTTTTGTAAATAGCCACTGCGTTAACAATTGATTCAGCAACATCCAATTCTGTAATACAATCAATCTCCATCTCATTACGAGCCTTTTCACTAAAGACATATCGACCAGAAAGAATTGCACGTTTAATCTTTATTAGCAAATCAATCATACCTAACCGCCGTTTCCTTGCTTAATCCAGAAATAATTTCCTTAGAATGTTCTCGTTAACATTATAATCACAGGCATTATAGTATGCAAACTTGTTTTTTAGTGCCAAATGAGTCGCGTCTCAACATTTTACATTATATTGTCAATTCTTGGCGGTCTGTTGCCCAAATAGGTATTGGCTGTTTTTGGGAATGGGGGGCAAGCAGAAGCCATAAGGTTTGCCTTTCATTTACCTGGGGATAAAATTACCAGGGGATAAAACATCGGATTATCTTTTTGCGGAATGCCCATAAAGCCG